>NZ_VIKZ01000070.1:0-19007 GCF_009711985.1 Dolichospermum sp. UHCC 0260
GTACAAACAGAAATTGATAAGCCTTTGTGTAGCTTGATTTTAATAATATAAAATTATACAATTCTCTTTCAGTAAGTATAACGAGCATCGACAACCTGTGCCACTGTTTCATCAATCCCACTCATAGAAATCATCAGCAAAGCCTGAGTTTGACTTAATAATGCCGATGTCATCCCATAAAAAGGACTAGACTCATTAATAATGTGCATCACCGTCCAAGATAAAGAAAAACTAGGTGTCTGATTTCTGATAAGTTTCAGATCATAGATTTTCCGCATCAATTCACCTTCTAGGGTGATCTTATCACGCATCAAATACACCCCCATCTGTGCCGCTAGAATCATATTCCGGCGCTGATTAGCAGTGCGAAACATTAAAGTTGGCATTCCCTCATGCTGTGTAATTACTGCCACACGACTAAACATCACACGAGCAGTCGGACGGGAAAACCGAGCAAATGCCAACCCAATCATTAAAGCAATTCCCCTCACACCAATTATCGCTTCAATAGTCACAATAATATTTGCATAAAGTCTAGTAGGATACATTGCCCCATAACCAATAGATGCCAAAGTTTGTACACTGAAGAAAAAAGCATCTACAAAAGAACCCGGTTGAGCATTGGCAATGCAATTTCCTCCCAACCAGTAAGCAAAAGCAAATAAAGTATTAATAGCCACATAAAAACCACAAATCAGCAGAAAAAAGCCCATCCAAAGAATCGTCAGCAACAAATGGTAAGGATCATGCCAATAGGAATGCCATGCACCCATACCGATAATTGTGAATTGTCCATTGTGAATTTGAATATAAACTCGTGAATGCAAGTGTTTTCCCGGCTGCTGAAAAAATCTCTGTAATTTAAATTTCATAGGCAGTAAGTAAAAGTCCAGTGAATGATAGGATGACTAAAGATAAATATATTTAATTAACAATGAACCGAATTTTTTGGATTACTGCCTTAATTGCCTTTATTAACTCCCTAAGTTTTACAATTTTAATCCCCATAATTTATCTTTATGGTAAACAATTTGGTTTAAATGATTTCCAAACCAGTTTATTATTCTCAACATATTCCATTGCTCAATTTTTCGCCACTCCTGTAATTGGTAAACTTTCCGACAGATTTGGACGGAAACCATTATTAATAATCAGTTTAGCCGGAACAGTAATTGCTAATACCATAGCCGGAACTGCCACAACAGCAACTTTACTATTTTTCGCCAGATTTTTAGATGGTATCACAGGCGGAAATGCTTCTGTTGCCCAAGCCGTTATTTCTGATGTTACCAGTCAAAAAGATCGCGCTCAGGCATTTGGGATTTATGGTGCAGCAATGGGATTAGGCTTTGTTCTTGGCCCAGCGACTAGTTTAGTAGCACAGCAAATTTCTTTAGGAACAGCATTTTTAGTTTCCGGTGCAGTTGCTCTTACCGGGATGTTAATGACAATATTTTTATTACCAGAAACTATCCAAAATAAATCTCCAAAATCCACAAACATCTTTGATTTAGGGTTAGATAATTTAATTAAAGGATTTGCTATGCCAGGCATTGGCATTTTATTATTTATTAACTTTTGCACAGGGACAACATTTACCATGTTTACCTACGCATTTCAACCCTATTTTATTCAAGTTTTAGATCAAAATAATAAATCTTTAACACTCTTATTTTTAGTTTTTGGCACATTAGGAGTAGTTATGCAAACTTGGGGAGTATCTATTCTTCGTCGTAAATTTAATGTTGTCAAAATATTATTTTTAGGCTTATTTGTTCGCAGTTTATCATTTATATTAATGCCTGTTTGGCCTAGCATCACTTATTTTGTCGTAGTTAGCATATTATTTGCACTGTTTAACGCCCTAGTCCAACCCATGATTAGTACATTGATTTCTCTCAATGCTCAACCGCAAGATCAGGGAACCGTATTAGGATTAAACGCATCCTATTTAAGTATTTCCAACGGTATTGGCCCAGTGATTGCTGGGATGATAGTTCAACAATCTCAACCCATTACATACAGCTATCCTTTATATCTAGCAGGAGTTTTAACATTTTTGGTGTTAGTGTTAGCCATAGCTACGCGCAAAAGATACAGCACTGCGATTTGATTTGTGAATTTACAGTAGGTTCATTTATTAAATGCACAAGTTGATGGAAATTTTTCATCAACTTAATTAAATTTAAACTTTATTTATATCTGTATCCTTGAAAACAACTGGAAAATCCGGATCTTAACCTTTTTTCTGAAAAATATTGCTAGTCCTGGCAACTTGTCAATAATGTTACTTTCGTGTAATATAGATCTTTGGTTGTGAAAATATTTTTACAACGGGGTTTCCAATCATCAATTCAACATTCCGACAATAACCACACCAGGAAAAAATATGCTGTTTTTTTTCAAGTTGATTGATTATTTATTAGCCGCAGTTGCTATCACATCAATTTTCATCATTTATGTTGGTTCTAGTGATCAACAATATATAACTGCTGCATCCGTTGCTTTAACTGTTGCTCTTGGTTTGTTTATCTTCAATAGACAATCTGTGAAGAATGCTCAAAAGGAATCACAAAAAACTGAGCTTTCCAAAAAAGCTGAACTCTATACCTCTCTATTAAGCAATGGCACTACATTGGACTATAATACAGTTTTACCAGCACGAGCTAAAGCTTTAGAATATTGTCAAGAGTTGATTGATGATTATAAAAGTTCTCGAAATCTCGCCAGAACTCTTTACTATGTTTTGCAAATTTCTACCGTTATTTTGTCAGGTGTCACACCAATTTTAGTGTTGGTGGATAAATTAGAAGCAGGACAAAGCTGGTTAAAATGGCTGCCTGTTATTTGCCCAGCCGTTGCTTCCATTGTTGCTAGTATCGTTACCTCATTTCCTTTTGAAAAAAATTGGATGGCTGCTAACAAAGCCGTTGAATTATTAGAAGCTGAACAGGAAAAGTTTATTTTGGGAATTAGCCCAGCCTATCGTTGTTATGATATTTCCGAAGAAGGTAAACAACAACAAAGAGTAAGTCAGGCAATAGAACTATTTATTAATCAAGTGAATAATATTCACCTCCAAATAGTTCAACCCAGCAGTGATTCAGAACAAGGAAATCAAGAAAAACAAGAGTCACCACAACCTGAAGAATCAACTACAGGACAAAAAGTGGCTGCATAATCTTGGGCGCAGGGACTAATCTAATTGGACGCAAGACCTGCGCCCCTACGGAATTTCTGAAGGATCAAAAATGTCAGTTATCCCTGACATTACGGTTTATAGTAAAAAAATAGTTAGAATGGTGTAGACCCTCTTTTCCAGGGAGTCAACCCACTCGTGATTCTGATTAATTGCAACCTTGTATGAATTTAAATAGCCAGTCTGCCCATTCTTCCGATACATATTCCCAACGTTTGGCAGACATTGTGGGAACAGTGATCGCTTTGATCACCCTCACTTTACCAGTATTTATCATCGCCCACTATTCTTCAGTAAATGTTGAAAACAATCAGCCATCCTTAAGCTATAACCTATCTATTCCCGGAGATTAAAATATACAGCAGAATTTAGGAGTCAAAGCAGAGGATAATGGGCAGGGAGTTTTTTTCTCTGCTTTTTTTTGATCATTTGTGAAATTCGCCAAGATTTTTAGCAGGAATCTGGGGGAAGAGATCCACAATGCCTTAGAATCTTACACTGGGAGCGAAAATGGCTGCTACCGCTTATTCACTTTTAGTAAAGGAGTTTTGTTGTGGATTTATCTTTGATTCCTGCCCAACCAAAGCCAGGTGTAATTAATGTCCTGATTGAAATTGCTGGCGGAAGTAAAAATAAATACGAATACGATAAGGATTTACAAGCATTTGCTTTAGATCGGGTTCTCTATTCTTCGGTCAAGTATCCTTATGATTATGGTTTTATCCCTAATACCTTAGCTGATGATGGCGATCCGTTAGATGGTATGGTAATGATGGATGAACCAACATTTCCCGGTTGCGTGATTGCGGCTAGACCAGTTGGTTATTTGGAAATGATTGATGGTGGCGATCGTGATGAAAAAATTCTTTGTGTTCCCGATAAAGATCCGCGCTATGCTCATGTAAAGTCTCTCAAAGACATATCCCCTCACCGACTAGAAGAAATTGCTGAATTTTTCCGTAGTTATAAAAATTTGGAAAAAAAGGTCACGCAAATTCTCGGTTGGCAGGATGTGGATAAGGTAGCTCCCTTGGTGGAAAAGTTCATTCAAGCAGCTAAAGCTAAAGCATAATAGATTATGGGTAGTGGTAATGTAAATTACTCATTACCCACCAAAGCAATAATTGTGGGACAATCAGTAACAACCTACTGAGTCTAATTCCCAAAATTCTTACTGGTTGCAAAAAAAAATTTAAACTCAAATGCAGCGCACTCTCTTATCGGCAAAAATTCATAACTGTACGCTCACAGCAGCAAATATTAACTATGTGGGTAGTATCAGCATTGACGAGGTTCTCCTGAAAAAAGCTGGTATATTCCTCTATGAGCAGGTACAAGTAGTGAATATTGCTAATGGTGAGCGTTTTATTACTTATGCCATACCTGCTCCCGCTAATTCAGGAGCGATTGAATTAAATGGAGCAGCGGCACGTTTAGGCGTGGTTGGCGATCGCTTGATTATCATGACTTACGGGCAGTTTACTATAGAAGAGTTAAAATGTTACTCTCCGACTGTTGTAATTGTGGGTGAAAAAAACCAGTTATTAGAAGTGCGACATTATGATGATCTCCTCAGTAAGCTCTAATTTTCAATAAAATGTTAAATTTTGAGTTGTCCGATTCTCAAATTTATGCTCCTGAACAACTAAGTCCTACTCTTGCTGGTGAATCTGATCTATTTCAGGTGCGATTCTTGTACGTGGTTTGATTCCTACTCCTAGTGGCTCAGAAAGCTGGAGTAAAACGGTTAGTAATCTCCTATCATCATTCTGATGATGATGATTTTCTTGATCATGTTCAAACTGAAATTCAGTCAGTATTCCCTAAAGCATTACTAGCTCGTGAAGGACTTATTTTAAGTATTAATTAATATAACCGCCTAATAGGTGGGCGGGAAATCGCCAAAATGTGTACAGAAACGTAAAACCGCCCAAAACTGCCATCTTCCTGTTACCAATTCTCTAAACTTAATTCTTCAACTCTCAATAAATCACTATCATTAGAAACATTAATATTCATTATGATGAAACTGATTTAGATGTTGATTTAAAAAACTTGGGAATTATCTAAAATTTATGATCATAGTTAGCAATACTTCACCTACAGCACTTCCCGGTGTTATGAGGTACATATCTAGCGGGCAAGACTTGTACTGAGCTTGTCGATAGCGCAGCGTGGCGTTAGCCATAGTATGCCCGCACTACAAGAGTTTCATGATTCAACTTTGTACCTCATAAGAGCGGAAACCGCTGTATTACTAATCTATCAGCTATAGGGAAAAATCCAATTAGTAGAACAACTTTATGGATAAATTATCATATCATCAGCCGTTTTTCAAGAATTAACACAATGGGGAGATTCAATACCAGGAGCAAAAGAAGTCAAAACTTATGACTGGATTATTGTAAAACCTGTTAATAATGTTAGTTTAGGAAAATCTTTATTATCTCATTAATGCTTGAAACCCAGCTTGAATAAAATGCTTATCAAAAGTTAAAGCTTGAGTAACTTTATATTTTTTCATGACCACAAAAGAAACACAATCAACTAACCCATAAGATTTATCTTGATGTTGTTTATATAAATTTAATGCTTCTTCAAATAATTCAGGATTTAACCGGATAACTTCTATATCATCAGAATTTAAAAAAGTTTCCATTAATTCAACTGCTTCACTTTTATAATTACTCGATAAAGCATTACCAACTTCTAATAAAATTGCATCAGTGGTTATCAAAGGATAATTTTCAAATTTTTGAGCTAATTCTAAAGCTTTGAGATGATATTGATCCCGTTTGTTTATTAAGGCTACAATAAACAGCGTATCAACAAAAATTTTATCCCTCACTTGTATCTCTCCCTAAACTAACACTCACTTGAATCGAGAAATCTTCAGGAGCATCAATTTTAATCTTTCGTAATTTGGACATGAGACTAGGTTTTTTAACAGCATTTTCTGCATCGCTTAACTGTTCAATAATCCCATAAACTTGATTAAGTTGTTCTTCTGTTAAATTTTTGAGTTTCTCTTGAATCATTTGTTTTGTAATCATAGTAACTTACCTCAAATAACTATTATTAAGTACAATTATAGCAAATGACTCTTTAAATTTTCTGTTGTTATGTATTGTAGCATTTTTTAGTTTGGTGATGCTAGAGTTTCAGATACCCGACTTCTTAAAGAAGTCGGGGATCTTGTTGTTTGGAAATTATTTAGGATTGTTATGTAGTCAAATTGTTACTTAATTTAACTACATAACTACTTCTTGTCTAATTGCTATCACTTTAAGTGATAATTGATTTAGGTTTTCTTTTTCACTTAAAGTCTCTGTCAGATAAGCGTCTAATTGTTTTTCCAGCTTCAAATATGCTTCTTTAGAAGTTAAAGGATTAGCTTCTTTATTAGCTTTAGCTTCATAATATTTACAAGCCGTAAATCCTACTAATTGAAATAAAGCAATATTGCTTGAAGCAGTAATCATTAAATTAACAAATGGAACTTGTTTTAACAAAATTTCTAATCCTAGCTGTCTCAATCTTTCTGCTGTGAATGCTGTAGCAAGAATACCTAGAATTTCCCCATCTTCTATTTCTTCAAACCCATAGGTAATACCTATTTGATAAACAATTTCTACTAATAAACCTACATTCTTAGTTAAATCAACTATTTCTGCAATTATAGGATTTACTATTTTTAATCCATCAGAAATAATTCCAGTTGTTGTAGCAAAAATAGTTTTTTCGGTGATTAATTCTTGAGCAATTTGTGAAGGTTTATAATCAGGATATTCTTTTCGCAAATCTATTACTTCTTGTTTTGCTTTTGCTAATTCTGCATCTGCTAATTTATTAAAAACGCTGACTAAACGTGGTAGCCAATATTTATTCAAGTAGCGATTAATCGTATCCGTAATACTATCAATGGTTTTACCAAATTTTTCTATTAATTCATTCAACCATTGTTTAGATTTAGCTAAAGAAATATTTTCTTTATCTGTTATATCTTCTTCTGCTAATATTTGGAACTCTTTAATTGCTTTAGAGATTAATTCCAGATCAGAGGAAACTTTATTGCTAATATCTCTGCTAATTTTTTGAGTGTAACTAAGTAAAAAGTCAATATCTTCTTTTGCTTGTTTTTTGGCTGAATCTGAATCATTTACGGGTGGCAGAGGATTTTTGAAGCCAGCTAAAGCAGATACAGGAATCCATTCTCCATGATCTTTCTTTTGATCTTTTCCTAGCTTTAAAAAACACACTTGCTGACGATCTGTATAAGTAGCAATTGCTATAATCGTACCTCTTTCTTTTTCATTGTTTATGATAGCTTCAACAGTTGAATTGAGACTATCTACTCCTAGTTTTGTCATTGCTTTTAATCCTGTAAATATTACTGGTAATTACAGCTATTTTTCACGTCAATTAACCACATACTAATTTTGCTTTACTCAATCACTTCTAAGAGTAAATACAAAGACGTAAAGAACTGTATGAATCAGAGTCAAGTATAAACACATGAAAACTGATGTAGTATTTATAGTACCATAGAATAATATTAAAATGCTACAACATATTTAATACTTAGGAAAAATATTGAATTTATATATTGCATATCTCCGTATAAATCCAAATACATTAAAAAATGTGTAATAAATATACCCGCTTTTTATTACTTTTTTATCGCTAAATCAAGGCTTTTATATTTAATACTGATAAATTAAATTACATTAATTTTTATTAGCTAAAAATGCAAGAAAATATATATTGATACAATTATTATCGCTTATATCCATAAACTCACACTTATTATGCAAAAATCGCAATTAATATATCCGTTTTTTGCATAATTACTCAAATTTAGTAACCTACTATACGAACTGTTATGAAAAATCACACTAACGTAACAATATCGAAACTGTTACACCACCAACCAGGAAACTACTATCAGTTATTTCCCCAAAGTGGCAAGTACAGAACCGATAAGAACACGGATACACAGTTAATTCAGTCCTGTTTCCCCAAAAAAAGCATAATGATAGAAACAGCAACTACCACAGATAAACTCAATAAATTCGAGAAATTCAAAGCCGAAAAAGACGGACTCGTAGTTAAAAACGAAATAGAAAATTTTGCCCAAATTGGTTGGGAAGCAATGGACGAAAACGACCTCAACCATCGCCTAAAATGGTTAGGTGTATTTTTCCGTCCAGTCACTCCCGGTAAATTCATGATGCGAATGCGTCTACCTAACGGTATTCTCAACAGCAGTCAATTGTCAGTTTTAGCAGAAGTGGTACAGCGTTACGGTGAAAATGGCAGCGCCGATATTACCACTAGACAGAATATACAACTACGCGGGATCAACTTTGAAGATATCCCCGATATCTTTAATAAATTTCACAAAGTCGGATTGACTACTATCCAATCAGGGATGGATAACGTCCGTAATATTACAGGTGATCCTGTAGCTGGCTTAGATGCAGATGAGTTTTATGATACCAGAGAATTAGTGCAGCAAATCCAGGATATGCTGACTAACAACGGTGAAGGTAATCCAGAATTTAGCAATCTTCCCCGCAAATTTAATATTGCAATTACTGGAGGAAGAGATAATTCCGTTCATGCAGAAATTAACGATTTAGCCTTTATTCCCGCTTTTTGGAGAAATGAAAACGAAGTACCAATCTTTGGGTTTAACGTCATTGTCGGCGGCTTATTTTCGGCAAAACGTTGTGAAGCTGCTATTCCTCTCAATGTTTGGGTATCTCCCGCCGAAGTTGTATCATTATGCAAAGTCATTGTCGAGATTTTCCGAGATCATGGCTTACGTGCAAATAGACTAAAAGCCCGATTAATGTGGTTACTTGATGAATGGGGGATAGAAAAATTCCGTGCTGAAGTAGAAAAGCGAGTTGGAAAATCATTATTACCCGCAGCAGCAAAAGATGAAATTGACTGGGAAAAACGGGATCATGTGGGCATATATAAACAAAAACAACCTGGATTTAACTACGCAGGTTTAAATATTCCCGTCGGCAGATTGTCTGCTGATGATATGTTGGAAATTGCCAGATTAGCGGAAGTTTACGGAAGTGGAGAAATCCGGTTTACCGTTGAACAAAATATCATTATCCCAAATATTCCTGATTCCAGTTTAACAGCATTTTTCACAGAATCAGTATTAGAGAAATTTTCAGTTAATCCTGGCTTATTAATGCGATCGCTAGTATCATGTACAGGCGCACAATTTTGCAACTTTGCCTTAATAGAAACCAAAAATCGCGCCCTATCAATAATTAAATCATTGGAATCTGAACTAACTTTATCACGTCCTGTGCGAATTCATTGGACAGGATGCCCTAACTCCTGTGGACAGCCCCAAGTAGCCGATATTGGCTTAATGGGAACTAAAGTGCGTAAAAATGGCAAAATGTTGGAAGGTGTAGACATTTACATGGGTGGAACAGTGGGGAAAGACGCACATTTAGGAACTTGTGTGCAAAAAAGTATTCCCTGCGAAGACTTACAGCCCATATTAAGAGAAATACTAATTACCAAATTTGGGGCAAAATTGCGAGAACCAGCAATAATTTAACCTCAATAACTAGACATCAAATCATCCGCGTTTATCTGCGTTTATCCGCGTTTGATAAATCATCAATTTAGGCAATTTCATAATTGTCCTTGGATTTTTATATCCAATTTTTCAGAAATTCAATTATTTAGCGAGAAAAGAAATGTTAAAAGGATTATTTTCATTCCAAGGACGCTATCGCATACTACATCAGACATGGTTTGCATTTTTCCTAACCTTTGTTTGTTGGTTTAACTTTGCCCCCTTCGCTACCACAATTGGAAAAGAATTACATTTACTTCCTGAACAAATTAAAACATTAGGAATTTGTAACCTAGCATTAACAATTCCGGCCCGTCTAATTATTGGGATGTTATTGGATAAATTCGGGCCAAGAATTACCTATTCCCTCCTATTAATGTTTGCAGTTGTTCCTTGTTTAGCAACAGCATTAGCCCAAGACTTTAACCAACTAGTTATTAGTCGCTTATTAATGGGAATAGTCGGTTCTGGATTTGTGGTAGGAATCCGCATGGTAGCCGAATGGTTTCCTCCCAAAGAAATGGGAATTGCCCAGGGTATTTATGGCGGTTGGGGTAACTTTGGAGCATTTGGAGCAGAATTTGCATTACCAACAATTGCAATTGCAACCAGCTTTTTAGGTGGTAGCGGTTCTAACTGGAGATTAACAATTGCCTTAACAGGAATTGTCACTGCAATTTACGGATTATTCTACTTTAAAAGCGTTCAAGATACACCCAGCGGTAAAGTTTATCAAAAACCCAAGAAAAATGGCTCATTAGAAGTAACTTCTATTAAAAGCTTTTGGGCGTTGATTGTTTCCAACCTTGGTTTAATATTCGCATTGGGTTTATTAGCTTGGAGACTAGAACAAAAGAAAATTCATTTCCTCACACTTAGCCAAATGTATATAGTTTGGATTGTATTAGCAGGATTATTTGCTTACCAAACTTACCAAGCATATCAAGTCAATCACGAATTACTAACAGGAAAAAAAACCTACCCAGCAAATCAACGTTATCAATTCGGTCAAGTAGCATTATTAGAATTTACCTACATTACCAACTTTGGTTCAGAACTTGCAGCCGTTTCCATGCTCCCGGCATTCTTTGAAAAAACCTTTGGTTTAGAACATATTGTCGCCGGCATGATTGCCTCCATTTATCCCTTTCTTAACCTAGTTTCTCGTCCCAGTGGTGGTTTAATTTCCGATAAATTAGGTTCGCGTAAATGGACAATGACAATAGTTTCTGCGGGGATTGCAATAGGTTATTTAATGGCACATTTCATTAACAAAGATTGGCCTATCCCCCTCGCAATTGCTGTCACCATGTTTGCGGCTTACTTTGCTCAAGCTGGTTGTGGTGCAACTTACGGAATAGTGCCATTAATCAAAAAAGAAGCAACCGGACAAATAGCCGGAAACGTCGGTGCTTACGGCAACTTTGGCGGCGTAGTTTATCTAACAATCTATAGTTTAACAGACCCATCAACCCTATTTGCCACCATGGGAATAGCCGCCATGATTTGCGCCTTTATGTGTGGATTCTTCCTCAAAGAACCAAAAAATTCATTTGCATCTGATAATGAAAATGAAGGAGAAATAATTAATCATCAATCTGTTTTAATAGAAGAATAATTATCTCACGCAAAGGCGCAAAGGTAAGAAAATAAAAACTAGAAATTAAAAATATTTCTCCTCTTATGAAATTATCTCTGTGTCCTCTGTGCCTCTGTGGTTCGTTTATCATAACTTTGCTCCTTAGCGTCTACCCTGCGGGATCTCTAAGAGAGATTGCGCGAAATAACTTTTTAAACCTGCAAATATTATGACAGAATTTACCAAAACACTTTGTCCTTATTGCGGTGTTGGTTGCGGTTTAGAAGTTTCTCCACCAGCCCAACATGGAAAAGCCACAAATCGAGATAGTGAAGGAATTCCTATTTGGCGAGTTAGGGGTGATAAATCCCATCCTTCTAGTCAAGGAATGGTATGTGTTAAAGGTGCAACTATTGCTGAATCTTTGGATAAAAGTAGATTACATTATCCCATGGTGCGCGATTCTTTAGATGCAGAATTTCGGCGTGTGAGTTGGAATGAAGCTTTTGATATTATTACCCACCGGATTCAAACATTGAGATTGAATCAAGCCACAGATTCTATCTGTATGTATGGTTCTGGACAATTTCAAACAGAAGATTATTATATTGCTCAAAAGTTACTTAAAGGTTGTTTAGGAACTAATAATTTCGATGCTAATTCCCGGTTGTGTATGTCTAGTGCGGTATCTGGGTATATTCAAAGTTTTGGTGCTGATGGTCCTCCTTGCTGTTACGATGATTTAGAATTAACTGATTGTGCTTTTTTAATTGGTACAAATACAGCAGAATGTCATCCCATTATTTTTAATAAGTTAGCAAAATATCATAAAAAAAATCGCCATGTTAAAATGGTTGTGGTTGACCCTCGGCGGACTCCCACAGCCGAAGCAGCCGATTTACATTTAGCTATTCGTCCAGGTACAGATATTGATTTGTTAAATGGTATTGCCCATTTATTAATGAAATGGAATTATGTTGATCTAGCTTTTATTGATGATTGTACTAGCAATTTTCCGGCTTATGCTGAGGTAATTCGGCATTATTCGCCGGAAGTTGTGGCGAGTCGTTGTGGTATTAGTATTGAAGATTTAGAAACCGCTGCTAAATATTGGGGAAAAGCAAAATCTGTACTTTCTTTATGGTCAATGGGTGTTAATCAATCTTCAGAAGGTACGGCTAAAGTTAGAACTATTATTAATTTACATTTAATGACGGGACAAATCGGTAAACCTGGTGCTGGTCCTTTTTCTTTGACTGGTCAACCTAATGCTATGGGTGGCAGAGAAGCGGGAGGGTTAGCCCATTTATTACCGGGTTATCGGTTGGTAAAAAATGCCCAACATCGCGCAGAAGTTGAGGATTTTTGGGGTTTGGAAAGAGGACAAATTTCCCCTGTTCCTGGTTTAACTGCTTGGGAAATGATCACTGGTTTAGAAACTGGAAATGTGGGTTTATTGTGGATTGCTGCCACTAATCCGGCTGTGAGTATGCCCGATTTAGAAAGAACTAAAAAGGCGTTGTTAAAATCTCCTTTTACTATCTATCAAGATGCTTATTACCCTACGGAAACATCAGCTTATGCTCATGTTTTGTTACCTGCGGCACAGTGGGGTGAAAAAACTGGGATTATGACGAATTCGGAAAGAATGGTAACGCTATGTTCGGCTTTTCGTGAACCACCCAGAGAAGCAAAACCTGATTGGGAAATTTTCGCAGAAGTGGGAAGAAGATTAGGTTTTAATGATAAGTTTAATTTCCAAAATTCCGCCGCAGTTTATCAGGAACTTGTCCAATTAACTCGTCAGCGTCCTTGTGATATGTCGGGTTTAAGTCATGGGTTTTTAGCCGCACAAGGTCCAACTCATTGGCCTTATGCACAGGGTAGTAATTCAGAAACTAAACGTTTATATACTAATTTGCGATTTCATACACCTGATGGACGCGCTAAGTTTGGTGCATATTATTCTAAAGGACTTGCTGAACCACCTGATGAAAATTATCCTTTTATATTAACTACTGGTAGATTGTACGGGCATTGGCATACACAAACACGCACCGGCAGAATTGAGAAAATTCGCAAACTGCACCCACAACCGTTTATTGAGATTCATCCCCGTGATGCTGCTGCTTTGGGTATTATTGATAATCAGTGGTTAGAGGTGCGATCGCGTCGTGGTACAACTAAGTTTCCAGCCAAAGTTACAAAAGCTATTTCTCCCGGTACTGTCTTTATCCCTATGCACTGGGGTAAACTGTGGAATGATGATGCAGAAGCTAATACGCTTACCCATTCAGAAGCTTGTCCTGATTCCCTCCAACCGGAATTAAAAGCCTGTGCTGTGCAGTTAGTTCCAATTCTTGTAGAATCTACGGTTAAAAATTATCAACTTCAGTCTTCTCAGTGGTAAGCTTTTGTCTGAATCAGGATGTCCAGGATTAAAGGATAAACAGGATAAATAGGGTGAGAACAAAAACTTTATCACCAATTACCGATTAAAATCTTTGCAGCAAAGTATTAATTTGTTGCAGTTTAGCTGCTAATACACCACTACTAATTAATTCGGTGGCTGTGTCTATACCAGCTTGCATATCTGAACAAATACCAGTGCGCCATAGATAAAAACCACCATTCCATAGGGCTGTTTGGCTGAGTTCGCTGGTTTTTCCCGTTAAAATCCCCTGCATTTCCTTAATGAGTTCTTCTGTGGTAGTTAGGGGAACGTTTTTAGTGATAAAGCCATATTCACTCGGTGCGAGTTGTAGCCGGGTTAATACTTCTGGATTTGATGAAGATAAGCCAATGATAGCTGTGCGATCGCGTGGTAAGTCACAACTACCCTCTAAACCCTTGATAAAAGTGTATTTATTCACCCCACGTAATCCCAAAGCAGTCTGAAACATTCCTTCTGTGGGTGGATGAACAAAACCGGCAATAATGTGAGCATCACTCGTATATGGACACCAAATCAACTCCATTGTTGCTAACGGTGGACGTTTCCCCAATTGCTCACGGTATTCCCACAAAGTTTGATTTAAAGGAAAATGCTTAGGTGTGTAAATAAAACCGATTCCTGTTTGTTCAAAAACCTGCTGGGTTTGTTCGAGTGATAAACCAGTCCAATCTATTCCTAAACCTTGCCAAATCTCGATTAAAGGTAAACCATATTTTGTCGGTAAGCGATCTCCTCCGTGCATAATTACAGGTTGTCCCGCAGCAGCTAATAATAAAGCCGTAATTATATTAATTGGTGCAGTGCGGGTTCTGCCATCATAGGGTACACCCAAAACTATGACAGGTTGGGCTATTGGTAGCAATTTGGGTCCGATTTCATAGTAACTGTCTAACATCCCTGCTAATTCTTCACCTGTGGGACGTTTAATGCGGTGAGCAATTAAAAATGCGCCAATTTGCGCTGGTGTGGCTTCACCTAATAACATCATTTTTGTTGCAGTAGCGGCTTCAGCACGAGTTAAATTATCTGATGTGTGAGTTCCACTACCTACTTTTTGAATAAATTCTCTAAATTTATTAGTCATTTGTTAGTTGTTAGTTGTCAGTTGTCAGTTGTCAGTGGAAAAAGGTAATAGTTTATTTTTAATTTTTTATTTCCGGAATATTATCTTTGACAAGTTGCCAAAAATATTGAATAGGGGGAATGTGGAGACGATCTTGAGTTGTTACCATCACTACCCGACGAGTTAAACTAGAATTATCAGCTAAATTACTATTTTCGGCTAGGGGACGAACTGCCAGGGTGGGATCATGTCTGGCTTCTATTAATGCTGATTGGGGAAGTAAGGCAATGAGTTCTCCTTGACGAACTACTCCCCGAAAGGCATCCAGGGTATTTACTTCTAAAGCTGCTTTGAGTGTAGCTTTCATCTGTTCAAATTTATCTTGAATCAGACGTTGCATTCCATAACCATCTTTAAATACCACTTGGGGATAACGAATTAACTCTAACCAGGGGATAGATTCATATTCAGATAGGGGATGATTTGCTGCGATGAGGACTTCTATGGGTTCTTCATATAGCAATTCTACGGCCATTTCTTTGCCGGTGATTAAAAAGCGATTGTGCATTACAATTGCTAAGTCTACTAAACCATCTTTGAGGACTTTCAGAGAGCGATCGCTTCCTAATGATGTGACTCGCAATTGCACCTCTGGATAATGATGACAAAATTTTTGTAACACTGGTGGTAGGTAAGAAGCACAGACTGAATGAATTGCTGCAATACATAGTTCTGGTTGCTTTCCCCCCATTAAATCTGTTAATTCCTGTGTAGCAGATTCCCATTCCTGGCAGATTTTATGCACACGAGGAAGTAAGCGTTCACCTCCTAAGGTTAATTTGGCATGGGTGCTGCGATGAAATAATTCTATGCCCAAATCTGCTTCTAATGCCTGAATTTGCCGACTAATAGTTGATTGAGTCACACCACATTGTTTAGCTGCTTGTTGAAAGCTACCTGTTTGAATGATCGCCAAAAAGGCTTGCAACTGCTCTAGACGCATTTTAATAGAACCTAAGTATAAATGAATAACTCTTATTAATTTAACGGGTTATCTGTATAATTTTAATTTAATTTAATTTGTTGTCCAGTATTTAATTTACATAATCACATTAGCAAAAATACCTGTGCATACTGAATTGATGCGTTGTATAACAACTGATATAGCAAGGAATAGGGAATAAAGTCAGAAAATTATTTCCCTCTGCCTCTTTCCTCCTGATTCCTGCTATGAGGTACATATCTAGCGGGCAAGACTTGTACTGAGCTTGTCGATAGCGCAGCGTGGCGTTAGCCATAGTATGCCCGCACTACAAGAGTTTCATAATTCAAGTTTGTACCTCATTAGAGCAAAATCTGCTGTATGATGACAGCCTGGAGATTGTCAAGTTGCTTTAACTAAGATAGAACCACCTTCAATTTTAGCTTGGTAAGTTTTCAGCGGTTTTTTAGCAGGACCTTCTTGTGCTTTACCATCAGGAGCGAATTTTGCACCATGACAGGGACAGACAAATTTACTTTGTTTTGCGTTCCAGTCGATGCTACAACCTTGATGAGTACAGGTAGGATTAACAGCAATCAGATTTTTTGCGGCTTTAGATGTGCCAACTACTAATACTGCGCCAATGGTTGAATTTTCTACTAATAGTTGCCCAGTTTTGTCTAATTGTGCCACAGTACCAACTTTTTGCCAGCCTTTCGTGGCAGCATTAGCAGATGTACTCGTTTCGGGAGAACAGGCTGCAATTGCGACAGGTAAGGAACTCGCTAAACAACCTAATCCTACCCAATTTATAAAGTCACGACGTTTCATCTTTGCTGGTAATCAATATGTGATTTTTTACTAATATCTATTATTACTGGCAATGTTGGATAATGTCATTATTTAGTTGTTGATTTGAGGTGATGGAATTGAGGGCGCATACTCTGCAACTCTACGGTTTTTGTGAATTTAAATCATTGTTTTTGCTAAGAAGAGTTTATCAAAGGAGCAATTTAAATTATTATTAAAACACATTGACTCCGTTAGGAATGTGCTATCATGACTCTGTATAACTAACAGTAGTTAAACCGCATAAATTCATGGATATTGCTGTAATTGTTAAGTTTCTCGCTCCCTGTCTGCCTTTTTTGCTGACTATGGGTAATAAAGCCGCAGAAGGTGCATCTCAAAAAGTCGGTGAGGATGTTTGGAATAGTGCTAAAGTGATTTGGGCTAAGTTATGGCCGAAGGTAGAAGCTAAGGAAGCAGCAAAAGAAGCAGCGGAGGATGTAGCTAAAAATCCCGATGATGAAGATTTACAAGTAAGTTTGCGGGTACAATTGAAGAAGATTTTGGAAGCAGATACAGAACTTGCAGAGGAAATTGCCAAGATTTTGGAAGAACAAAAATCTGATGGTGGTTCTTCTGTTGTCAATGCTCAATCTTATGATGAGAGTACACAGATTAATGCTGGACGTGATGTTGTTAAACCCAACTTTAGTAGAACTTACAACAACCCAAAGTAATTAATCTTGCTGTTTTTGGTGCTGAACAGGAAGAAATATTAGCAATATTAGAAAGCAGCACCAAATCAGAATCACCGGGGATTTTCAAAGCGGGAAACCCTAATAAAAGTTTGGCTTATTGGCAAGGAAGAACAGCAGAAATTGCCAATTTAAAACAATGGTTAAATAATCCAAATATTCCTCTAATTGGTATTGAAGGTATTGGTGGTATAGGCAAATCTATGTTATCAGCCTATATTTATGAAGATGAAACAATAGCAGGTTTTAGAAAACGTTTTTGGGCTGATGTGAGTTCTGGGGCAATTTTTACTGATGTGGCTACTCAAGTTTTACAAGATTTTGGTTTTCGAGTCCCAGAACAAGAAACACAATTATTACAAACTTTGGTGAAATGTTTACAATCCGATGAATATTTATTGATCATTGATAACTTAGAAAGTCTTTTAAAAACAAATGGAACTTGGGGAAGTCAATTCTATGAAGACTTTTTTAAAACTTGGGTAGAGTGTGGGGGTAAAAGTAAAGTAATTGTCACCACCAGACAAAGACCAGAATTACCGAAAAGATTTCAATGGCTACCCTTATCAGGTTTAAAAATAGCAGATGGGGTAGCACTATTAACAGCTTTAGGTATTCAAGGAAATTTAGAGGAATTTGTCAAATTAGTAGACGGTTATCCCTTGCTGTTGCCAGGGGAAACGCATCTTATCAATAAGGGCAATTTAATCTCAATAATGACCAAAATATTCGCATTAACGACCATTATTGACAATATTTTATTCCATCACTATGACTCTGAAAAAATCAATCAAACGATAAATGAGGATTTATTGGTTTACGCATTAAATCGGTATTTTGTCAATAAAATTTAGATGCGTTTCCCCTGTTGCTGTTGCAATTTGTGGCAGATTTATTAAAGGAAGAATATCCCCAAGACCCGCATTTAAAAAGATTGGAAAATTTAGGTTTGGGAAATTTGCAGCAATTATTAACAGATAAAAAAGTGGTTGGCCAGCACCGTCGGGAAAATGTGGGGATGGTGTTGGTATTAGATGCCAGTTTTGAGCGTTTGAATGAGTTGCTAAAGTCTCTATTACAAAATATTAGTGTTTATCGTGGTGCGGTAAATAGTAAGGCTGCGGTAGCTGTATGTTTAGGAAGTTCAGAAACAGAGATTGAGAGGGAATTAAGAAATCTTGTAAAGCGTTCTTTTTTATCAGAAAAATTGATTGATGATGGCAGATGGTTTGAGTTTCAGCCTGTGGTTTTGGAATATGTGCGATATAAAGCCGGTGATCAGAGGTCAGCACATCAACAAGCTATTAATTATTATCAGTCAATTGCTAAACAACAACCTTGGCAAACTAAAGATGATATTCAGGAATATTTAGAAATCTTTTATCATTTTTACCAATTAGCCGATTATGACTCAGCATTTGAGGCGATTTGGCATTGCAATGATTTTTTAAATTTACGGGGTTATTATGCCAACCAAGTAGAGTTATATGGGCAATTGGTAAATAAATCGTCTGAAATTGATGATAGACAAAATTGGAATTATCGGGCTTCTCTGATTTCATTAGGCAG
>NZ_VIKZ01000071.1:0-18928 GCF_009711985.1 Dolichospermum sp. UHCC 0260
AATATTTACAACTACAAAGCCTCCTCTATTTATTTAGAGGGGGTTTTGTTTTTTGGTTTGATTTTTTAGCGTTCATCTCCAGGTGTGTCAAAAAGTTAATTTAACAATTGCATTATGATTAGACAAATGTAATACTACTGTAAGTATAGTAGTATTAAAGGGTTTCTATCATGGCTAATTGTCCTAATTGTGGTTCTGGTCACATCCAACTTAAACAGGAAACTGATGTGAATTGGGGAAATGCTATAGTCGGATATGCTTTATTTGGTGTTGTAGGTGCGGCTGTTGGGGCTGTTACAGGTGAAGATAGAAATGTCAATGCCTGTCTAGATTGTGGAACATCTTGGAAAGCTGAAGACTTATTTAAGCTTCTGCAAATTATTAAAGATTGCACAGGTGCAGAACTAAATTTAGCTATATACCATGACCGTGTATACATGAATAATTTTATATCTGAAGTAGGTAGTTATTTAAAAGAAATACCAGAGATAGAAAAAAAAGCTGATCAACTTATTGCTGATAGAAAAAAAGAAGCGGAGAAAAAAGCCTTTCCCGGATGTAGTGCTATAGGGTGCTTATTGTTTATATTTGGTATACCTGCTATTACATCTATAGGTGGGGCAGCTTTTTTAATAATCCTATTAATGTTCATAGTTGGTTGTATTATTGATATGATTTTTATGGCTGCAAACCAAAAAGCTATTGAAGAAGCAGTAGAAAACGCTAAAGAACAAGCAGTATCTATGAAGCGTGAAGCTGAAAAAATACTTAATGCAAAAATACAAAGTTTCATGGAAAATAATCCTCTCTAACTCAATATTTAGACAAAAAAATATGAACAACAAGATACCCGACTTTTCTAAGAAGTCGGGTATCTGAAAGATTTACGGCTCTTGCGTCCCTTTTATGGTGATTGAGGATTGATGATAAAAAAACCCTTACGGGACAAGGGTTATAAACAATTATTTCCATATTTTCAATGAAATGCCTACACAATAGGGCTTTCAATGATTTTGAACCAGGTTTTCCATAAAAATAACCGAAGAACCAAAAATTATGAACAACAAAATATCCAACTTCTGACAGTATGCTGGTTTTTGCGGGCATTGCCCACCCTACACTACTTAATATTTTTCAGGAATCATTTAGGAGTCCTATATATTAGGTTTCAATAATACTAATATATATTTGTTGTTTGCTATTGTCCTCGTCCTGGTTTGCAGTCTGCGAAACCTAATGCTTCGCTATCTAGGAAACTAGCGATTCTCTTTCAGAGACACTACGTGAACGCCATTTCAATAATAGCTTCTACTGGATAGTCAATTTCAACAGCACGGGCAATTAAAGCTGCTTTGATTTTTTCTGGCAAGCATTCTAAGATAATTTTAGCATCAGTAGCGGAAAGTTGCTCTAAAAGTTCTACTTGCATAATGTTACTGCTCACTTGGTATTTGAACGTTGTAAGGAGGTTCAGTAGCTCTGAGAATAATTGCTTCTAATTCCAATAATAGCCCAGGATTTTCCCAATGAGAAATTGCTTGTACTGCAATACGCACATCTTCGTCTCTATATTTATCTAGCCATGCCCATAAAAAAGCTTTGTGACCTCCACTGAAACGACTACGTAGATTTTGTGCTTTACCAATGTAAAGTAATCCTTCCGTTTTGTGTCTAATAGCGTAAATACCAGGACTTCGAGATATGTTATCAAACCTGCGGTTTAAGGGTTGACATTGCTCAAAGGAAGTAAAAGCTATTGCATCTAATATTACTTGAGCCTGAATTTTTAGATCAGATTCTTTTGCGGACATAAAAACAATTAGGGTAATTCCACAAGAATTATTCCACAGTTTAACGTTATAATAAGTAGTGGTACAAAATAAATTGCATATTTAGGAAAGGAAATGTCAAAATTGATAATGATTTAATAAAAAATATAGGTCGTATTTCTTTATATATTTTTAATCAATTACATAAGTTCTAATTTGACAGATAAAATTGTACTATATTTTTAACAAAAAATGCAAATTACACAGAGTCTTCACACTGCTATCCTAATTACTGATTTAGAACGTTCCGAATATTTCTATAGCCAGGTATTAGGATTAAATAAAGTAGAACGTCCTTTAAAATATCCCGGTGTCTGGTATCAAATTGGTAATTATCAACTGCATCTGATTGTTGCACCTACTGTACCAACTGATAAGCAACAGGAAAAATGGGGGCAAAATCCTCATATTGCTTTTTCTGTGGTTGATTTGCAGGTTGTGAAAGATGAGTTAATCACTAAAAACTATCCTTTCCAAGCTAGTGCTTCTGGTCGGGCGGCGATTTTTATTAAAGATCCAGATAGAAATATTATTGAACTTAGTCAACAATGAGATTATTCTCCATGACAAAAGTTAAAATGGATGGATTGTGAAAAGATAAATAGCAAATGTTTTGGGCTGATAAAATTGCTGCTGATGCAGTAGGCTACCAGGTAGTTAATGATTCTAAAACTCCATCAGGAAGAGTACACGTTGGATCTTTGCGAGGTGTGGTTATCCATGATGTGATTTACCGGGCTTTGAAACACGCAGGAAAGCCCGTCAAGTTCTTGTATGGTGTGGATGACTATGACGCACTGGATACGGTTCCAAAATACTTAGATCAGGAAAAATTTTCTCCTTATTTGGGCTTTCCGCTGTGTAATGTGCCTTCTCCTGGTGATGATGCTAGTGATTATGCTAAATATTTCATTGGTGAATTTTTTGAAGTTTTCGAGTATTTAGGAATTAAACCAGAAACTTATTTTCTCCGCGATTTATATCGTTCTGGAAAACTTAATTCCTATATTGACACTTTTTTGAAAAATGCTCATTTGGTGAGAGAAGCATATAAAGAAGTAAGCAAGGCTGACCGTCCAAGTAATTGGTATCCTTTTCAAGTTGTTTGTGAAAATTGCGGTAAGATTGCCACAACTGTCACTACAGATTATAACGGTTCAGAAGTATTTTACACCTGCAAACCTGATGCAACTGACTATGTAAAAGGTTGTGGACATTCTGGTTGGGTTTCTCCTTTTAATGGTAATGGTAAATTACCTTGGAAAGTTGAGTGGGTAGCGAAGTGGGATGTGTTGGGTGTAACTATTGAAATGGCAGGTAAAGACCACTCTCAAAAAGGTGGTTCTAGAGATGTTGCTAATGCTATTAGTCGCAAGGTTTTACAAAAGCAACCTCCTTTCCATTCTCCTTATGAATTCATTCTTGTGAATGGGACAAAGATGAGTTCTTCTAAGGGTGTAGGTTCGAGTGCTGAAGAAATTGCGGCTTTACTTCCACCGGAATTACTACGCTTTTTAATGTTGCGAACTCAGCCAAGAACTGTAATTAATTTCGCGCCAAATTATGAAACTACTACTCGTTTATTTAGAGATTACGATACTTTAATCAACAAGTATTCTAAATCTCCTGAATTAACGGAGGAATTAATGCCGTTATTTTACGCACAGCTAGGGGATGAAGTTAAAACTTTCCAACCTTTTGATTTTAGTACCCTGATTTCTTTGTTGCAAGTTCCGCGTTTAAATATTCAGGATGAGGTTATCCAACGTAGTCCACAGCCTTTAACTGAGTATGATCAGCAAATTATTAATCAAAGAATTGCTGCTGCACAATTGTGGTTACAAGATTATGCAGATGAGGAAGAAAAGTTAGTTCTTTATTTGGAACAAGTTCCAGAGAAAGCTAATGATTTGAACTCTGAACAAGTTGCTTATTTGCAAAAGTTGAGGGAGAATTTGCAAAATATTCCTCATTGGGAAGCTGAGGCATTGCAAACTATAATTTTCTCCACTACTAAGGAGTTAGGGATTCAACAACCAATTGCTTTTAAGGCTTTGTATCTATCTTTCTTGAACAAAGAAAAGGGTCCAAAAGCTGGTGGTTTGTTTTCTTATCTGGAGAAGTCTTTTGTGCTTTCGAGGTTACAGGATGTTGTGGCTTTGAATGCGGGTAAGGAAAAACTAGAAGTTTAAATTATTCTTGTTCCCTGTCTCTGGCAGGGAATACGGTTTATGAGGCTCTGCCTCTAGATTATCAGAAGTCAGAGCCTTCTAGATTGCATTCCCAGGTAGAAGCTGGGAACGAGGAAACGAGGAAACGAGGAATAACCATTAAATCCCTCGACGAAATTCTTTGATTGCTTCTAAGAGGATGTTTTAAAAGTTTTTAATGTGTAAACAGACCCCTCTCCAAACCTCTCCCCTACCAGGGGAGAGGCTTTAAAACCCCCATTCCCTTGTAGGGAAGGGGGGAAGGGGGGTTAGGTTTTTGGAGATTATGGGTTTCATATAATACTTTTCAAACAACCTCTAAGGTGCGTCAGATGTCAAAATCTATTTATGGCTGGCTAAGTTATCGAGTCTGACGCACCCTACGATATTTTGGTTTTGGTAATTTCACCGTTTAGCTAATTCAGGAGTTTTTCCTTTTAAGCCAATCATTAATTTCAGGGCGAATATTTTAACCATGGGAACTCGCTGCATAATCCATAGACCCAAACGGCGAATTATGACTATTGGTAAGAAGTTGTTGGAAAAAACTCGATCTAATAAATCGGTGAAACCTAATATTGCGAGATTTTCTTTTTTTCTCCAACTTTCATATTGCTTGAGAATGGAAATATTGCCAATATCTTGACGATGTTTATGTGCTGTTTGGATAATTTCAGCTAATGCGGCTGCGTCACGAATCCCCAAATTTAAACCTTGTCCACCGACGGGATGACAATTATGGGCGGCATCACCAATTAATGCTAATCTAGGGAGAACATAGCGATCGCTCTGCATTAACTGTACCTGAAAAATAAATCTGTCTCCCAATAATTCCAATTTCCCCATTTGCTGACCATAGCGTTTGGTTAGTTCCGCTAAAAAGTCCTGATCATTCAACGCACACAAAGCTTTTGCTTCTTCATGGGGTGCAGTCCAAACAATGCGACAACGGTTTCCCGGTAAAGGTAAAATGGCAAAGGGACCACTAGACCAAAACTTTTCGTAAGCGGTATTATTGTGGGATTTTTCTGGTTTCACAAAGGCCACAATACATGATTGCCAATATTTCCAACCTTTGGTTTTAATCCCCGCAGCTTGACGAATAGGAGATTTTGAACCATCAGCAGCGACTAACAATTTACTGCGAATTATCCGATTTTCGTCGGCAATTTTAATATTAATAGTAACTATATCTCTCTCATTTTGCGTACTTACTACTTCCGCTGGACACAAGATAGTTACATTTGGACAACTTTGGACAAATTCCTGTAACGGTTCTAACAGTGCATAATGTTCCGCTACAAAACCTAACTCTGGTGTCCCTAAATCAGTAGTTTGGAAATTGACTACATCGGGATAATCAGCATCAGAGAGACGAACTCGGTTATATTTGGCAACATTGGGGAGAATTTTATCCCATAAACCAATTCCTTGGAAAATTTGTGCGGACAGCATATGTACAGCATAAGCCTGTCCTTTAGCCACTGCGGCTGATGCCACTCTAGCTTCAATAAGGAGGATATTTAAACCAGAGTCTTTCAAAGCTGCGGCTAAGGTTAAACCGACAATTCCACCACCGACTATAACCAAATCATAATCATATCCCCAGTAGGTTTCTGTGGGGGTGTGGGGAGAGGAAAGAGTGGGGGTAAGCTGGGAGAGGGACATTGTGAAGATAAATTACATAGTTTTAATTATTATTGTGACGCATAATCTGGCATTAATTCCCGCATAGCTTGGATTTCACTGCTGGTTATTTGCATAGCTGATTGATATTTCTGACTGGGTGGTGTCAAAATTAACTACATTATGGAAAGGCTTTAGTCATTAAAAAAAGATAAAATACCCCAAATACATACAAAAAGTTTGTACTTTTATAAAGTATAGTTAAGAAAAAGATCAATAAATCTAGGATCAATAGGCTTATTTCTTCACCTATTGCGCCTAGATCCGGTTAAAGTTTCTTTCTAAACTAAAAAGTACCATTTTCCTGTGCCAACAACTAAGTTAGCATTCAGAATCAAAGCGACGATGTACAATTCCCAGTTGAAGAGGCAAATAAAGGCGTGGGTCAGTATCAATCTGATGAATTAAAGCAGTATAATCCAGAAGCGTTGCCCTGGGCAAGCGCGGCTACCAGTCGTCACTTTCGCTACCGTCCCTGGTTAGTATGGGGGCGACTACTGAGAATAATCTGGTCTTTTGCCGGATTTATATTCAGTCTCAAGTGGGACGACTGGCAAGACGAGGTAGAGGAAAATCAAGGGAAACGCGCTACCCAGTTGCGAACCCTACTTACCGATCTGGGTCCGACATTTATTAAAGTTGGTCAAGCCCTCTCGACTCGTCCCGACTTAATCCGCAAGGATTTCTTAGCAGAACTAATCAAGTTACAAGACCAGTTACCACCTTTTGATAATGATCTGGCATATCAGATTATTGAAACAGAATTAAATCGCTCAATTAGCGAAATCTTTCGGGAACTTTCCCCTCAACCCGTAGCAGCGGCTAGTTTGGGTCAAGTCTACCGGGGTCGCTTACTCAGTGGTGAAGAAGTGGCAGTCAAGGTACAACGCCCCAATTTACGCCCATTACTGACAAAAGACCTGTATCTCATGCGTTGGGTTGCCAGTTGGCTTGCTCCCTGGCTACCGCTGAATCTCGGTCATGATTTAACTTTGATTGTGGACGAGTTTGGTACAAAGTTATTTGAGGAAATTGATTACATCAATGAAGGTCACAATGCGGAAAAGTTTGCCCATAATTTCCGTAATGACCCCCAGGTAAAAATTCCCAGTATTTACTGGAATTATACCAGCACTCATGTTTTAACCCTAGAATGGATTAATGGCTTTAAACTCACAGATACTCAGAATATTCAATCTGTAGGTTTAGACCCAGAAGCCATCATTCAAATAGGTGTAACTACTGGTTTACAACAACTATTAGAGCATGGTTTTTTCCATGCCGATCCTCATCCTGGGAATTTGTTCGCTATGGCCGATGGTCGCATGGCTTACATTGATTTTGGTATGATGGATCAATTAGAGGAAACCACTAAGGAGAATTTAGTTGATGCTTTAGTGCATTTGGTAAATAAGGATTACGCTGATTTAGCGGCAGATTTTGTCAAATTGGGCTTTTTGGCAGCGAATACTAATATTGCCCCTATTGTGCCGGCATTAGAAGCGGTATTAGGAAATGCTATTGGTAAAAATGTCCAAGATTTCAACTTCAAAACCATTACCGATGAGTTTTCGGAATTGATGTATGAATATCCTTTCCGTGTACCGGCAAAGTTTGCTTTAATTATTCGTTCTTTGGTGACACAAGAAGGAATTGCGCTGAGTCTAAACCCCAATTTCAAAATTGTGGAAGTTGGTTATCCCTATATCGCCCGACGATTATTAACTGGGGAATCTCCCGCATTAAGGCGACGGCTATTGAATGTGTTGTTTAAAGATGGTAAATTTCAGTGGCAAAGGTTAGAAAATCTGATTACTATTGCTCGCACTGATAGCAATTTCGATGTTTTACCAACAGCGAAGATGGGTTTGGAATTCATCCTTTCCGAAGAGGGTAAATTTCTCCGTCGTCAGTTGGTTTTAGCTATCACTGAAGATGACCGTTTGCACACAGAAGAAGTCCAAAGTTTGTGGGATTTAGTCAAGGACGATTTACCCCCAAATCGTTTACTAAATGTCGCCATTAGCCTGTTAACAGAGTTCTCTAGAGAAGGTGTAGCAGCTATTTTAGCTAAATAATCTGTTACCAAATAAAAATGAATTTTAATAACAACCAGGAGTTTTAATGTACTATTACCCTCTGCAACCACCCTACTTTTTACTATTAGTTGGTTTTCTCACGGCTTTCACTTCTGGGTTAGCTTTATCTGGAACATTGAAGGTAATTGTCCAGCAATGGCCACGGGATAAATCTCCTAAAGAAAAGACTAATACCCGTTCTTTTTATAAACAATTATTAGTGCCATTTATTGGTATTACTGGTGGTTCTTGCTTATTTCTTTGTTCTGGTTTTGAGATATTTGGGTTTCCTTTAGGAATGGCTTTAAGTATCGGTTTACCTATGAGTCTGCTAACTTGTTTCTTTATTTGGCGGCAGTTGGGAGGTTTGCTAGATTATGTTAAAAGCGAAGGAATGCAGTCTTTGGATTTAGATTCTTGGTCTTAGTAAGATTATCTTGTCTGAATCAGGATGTCCATGATTCAAAGATTAACAGGATGGAAAAATACATTGTCTGAATCAGGATGTCCATGATTCAAGGATTAACAGGATAAAGAAATTAAATTCATTGTCTGAATCAGGATTTCCAGGATTAAAGGATTTACAGGATGAAGAAAATAGGTATCTTATTACCAATCACCAATTACCAATCACCAATTACCAACTAGATAACTAGCAACTTACTATTACTGATGATAGTTTTTGAGGAGAAAAAGCTAATGCAGATAATCCGTTTACCGGTACTTTCAGATAATTATATATTTTTACTGCATGATCCAGTGCGGAATATTGCGGCTGTTGTTGATCCTGCGGAAGCACAACCAGTTTTAGAGGAATTGACGAAACTCAAGGCTGATTTAGTAGCAATTTTTAATACTCATCATCATGGCGATCATGTGGGTGGGAATACACAATTAATTAAAGCATTTCCCGATGTGAAAGTTTATGGAGGTGCGGAAGATCGGGGGAGGATTCCGGGACAACAGGTATTTTTGCAGGAAGGCGATCGCATCCAATTTAGCGATCGCACTGCTAATATATTCTTTGTACCTGGACATACTCGCGCTCACATTGCCTACTATTTCCCCCCAGCAAGTCCAGGAGAGCCTGGAGAATTGTTTTGTGGTGATACATTGTTTGCGGGAGGTTGTGGTCGTTTATTTGAAGGTACACCGGGGCAAATGGTAGATTCTTTAACTAAACTCCGGGCTTTACCTGATCATACTCGCGTCTGGTGCGCCCATGAATACACTTTAAGCAATTTGCGTTTTGCGGTGACTGTGGATGCTGAAAATGCAGATTTACAAAAACGCTACCAAGATGTTAAAGCTCAACGGGATGGGAATGAAGCGACAGTTCCATCAATACTAGGAGTGGAAAAACTCACAAATCCTTTTTTACGTTGGGAAGAACCATCTCTACAAGCAACAGCGAAAAGTAAAGAAGGAGTCCAAACCTTTGCTCGAATTCGAGGGATGAAGGATAATTTTTAGTCAGTTGTCAGTTGTCAGTGGTTAAGAATTTTCTGGTTATCTTCTTTGTCTGTCCCTTCTCAACTCCTTTTTTGATATTTCTGACATTTGGTATTGCGATCGCTCCCCAAACTTCGCTAGAATCTTGAGGCTGTGGGTATGTTCAAAGTCGCTGAGGATCAAGCTACAATTTTGTGAGCCACTCTGATGACACCCAAATAACTAAGATTTTACCAAGAAAAGCGAAAAACAATGGCGAAACGTGTGCAATTAGTTTTAACAAAAGATGTTACCAAGCTGGGAAAACTCGGTGATTTGGTAGAAGTAGCTCCCGGTTATGCTCGTAACTACCTCATCCCCCAGAGTTTAGCCGCTCGTGCTACACCCGGTCTGCTCAAACAAGTGGAACGCCGACGCGAGAAAGAATATCAAAGACAATTAGAACTCAAACAACAAGCAACTGAGCAAAAAACAGCTTTAGAAAATATTGCTGGTTTAAAAATTGCCAAGCAAGTTGGTGAAAATGAGGCTATTTTCGGTACAGTTACTACTCAAGATGTTGCAGATGCAATTCAAGCAGTAGCTAGTCTAGAAATAGATCGTCGTGGGATCACTATTCCCGATATTAGCCAATTGGGTACTTACAAAGCTGAAATTAAACTCCATTCTGAAGTAACAGCAGTAATTAACATTGAAGTCGTCTCTAACTAACGGTGACTTAATTAATCACCACAGATGATATATCTGTGGTTATCAATATTTTCCTATCGGTTTTGGATGATTAGGTAAAAATCCAAAATCGCTAAAATTTAAAATTCTATGGCTGAAGAACTAAGTTTTCAAGGTGATGGTAGTAATCGCGTCCCACCTCAAAACATCGAAGCAGAAGAAGCGATTCTAGGAGGTATTCTACTAGATCCAGAGGCAATTGGTCGAGTGAGCGATCGCCTAGTTCCGGAAGCATTTTATATTAGCGCCCATACAACCATCTATCAAGCCGCCCTGCGTCTCCATACCCAGCAAAAACCCACAGACTTACTTTCTATAACTAGTTGGTTGACAGACAATGATCAATTAACACAAATTGGTGGCAGAAATAAATTAGCAACATTAGTAGACCGGACAGTTTCTGCCGTCAATATTGATGCCTTAGCAGGGTTAGTCATGGAAAAATACCTGCGTCGGCAATTAATTAAAGCCGGGAATGAAATTGTTCATCTTGGTTTTGAAACAGAAACAGAATTACCAATTGTTCTTGATAGTGCCGAACAAAAAGTTTTTAACGTCACCCAACAAAAAACCCAATCAGGATTAGTTCATATTGGTGACACTTTAATTAATACTTTTCAAGATATTGAAACTCGTCATCAAGGCATTGCTTTACCGGGGATACCTTGTGGTTTCTATGATTTAGATGCCATGACTAGCGGTTTTCAGCGTTCTGATTTAATTATCGTTGCTGGGAGGCCGTCAATGGGAAAATGCCTCAGCCATGATTCAGAAATCGTCTTAGCAGATGGACAAATTGCGACAATTGAAGAACTATATCAGCAACGTCAAGGTTCATTATTAACCTTAAATGATGATTGGAAATTTACCTTTACCCAACCATCTGCATTTGTAGATGATGGAATTAAACCAGTTTTCCGCGTCACAACTCGATTAGGTCGGGTAATTGAAACCACAATCACTCACCCATTTTTAACTATTAAAGGCTGGCAAAGATTAGAAAATTTGCAAGTTGGAAATAAGATTGCCATCCCTCGTAAAATAGATGTGTTTGGGACAGAAACTATCCGCGAGTGTGAAGTCAAATTATTAGGTTATTTAATTGGTGATGGTGGTTTAACTAATAGCACTCCTAGATTTACAAACAGCAACCCATTATTGCAAACAGATTTTTCTGAAGCAGTAACTGAATTTGGTGGTTTATCAGTACGATGGGAAGATTCCCAAGGACAACGGACACCTTCATTATGTGTTCGTGGAGATTTAGAATTGATTGCCACTCAAAGACAGCTTTTCGCGGAAAGGCTCAAAATTGCTATTAGTTCTCGTTCATTAACTGCTAAAAAATTGAGCAATGAACTAGGAGTAACGCCATCTTTACTTTGTATGTGGCAAAAAGGAGAATGTGTACCAAATTATGACACTTTTGAGTTATTATGTAAAACTCTGGAAATTAAGTCAGAAGAATTTGCACCTCATGGATTCGCTAGTATCAGTAAATCGAGTAAAAATGCTTTGACAGTTTGGTTAGAAAAATTAGGTTTATGGGGCAAAGATGCTCATACTAAAACTGTCCCAAATATTGTATTTAAATTAGAAAAATCACAATTATCCTTATTCCTAAATCGTCTCTTTGCCACTGACGGCTGGGCTACCCTACTCAATAGTGGTCAATCACAATTAGGTTATGGTACAGTCAGCGAAAAACTAGCAAGACAAATTCAACATCTGTTATTAAGATTTGGTATTATTGCTGCTTTGAAAAAAAGGTCTGTAAAATATAATAATACCCGCAGACCAGCATGGCAATTAGATATTACTGATGCCATATCTATCAAAAACTTCATTGCAGAAATTGGCATTTTTGGCAAAGAAGCAGCATTAGCAAAAGTTACAGAAGCAATATCTCAAAAAAGATATCAAACCAATCGTGACTTGATACCTGTAGAAATTTGGGAACAGATAGCAGTAGCTAAAGGTAGCGAAACTTGGAGTAGTTTAGCTCAACGGGCTGGGATTAAAAGCTATACAAATATTCATGTCGGTAAACGGGCATTAAAAAGGGAAAGATTATGGATTTTAGCCACGGCTTTAGACAATTTACCACTTCAGCAATTAGCAAATAGTGATGTATATTGGGATGAAATTATTTCTATTGAATCAGTTGGTAACAAACAAGTTTATGATTTAACAATTCCCGAAACACACAACTTTATTGCTAATGATATTTGTGTTCACAATACCGCCTTTTGTCTTAACCTCGCTCATAATATTGCTGCTGGTTATAAACTACCGGTGGCTGTTTTTAGTTTAGAAATGTCCAAAGAACAGCTAGTACAAAGACTATTAGCTAGTGAAGCCGGAATTGAAAGCAGTTATTTAAGAAGTGGCCGGATTAGTCAAACCCAATGGGAACCTTTAAGCCGTGCCATTGATAAACTCTCAGACACGCCAATTTTTATTGATGATACGTCAAATATTACAGTCACACAAATGCGAAGTCAAGCGCGACGACTGCAAGCCGAACAAAATGGAAATTTAGGATTAATAGTCATTGATTACTTGCAATTAATGGAAGGTGCAGGTGATAATCGTGTGCAAGAATTATCAAGAATTACCCGTTCTTTAAAAGGTTTAGCAAGAGAATTATCTGTACCCATAATTGCTTTATCACAGTTAAGTCGTGGAGTAGAAGCAAGAACTAATAAACGCCCAATGTTATCTGATTTGAGAGAATCGGGTTGTTTAGCAGGAGATACTTTAGTAACATTAGCTGATAGTGGAATACAAATACCAATTAAAGAATTAGTAGGTAAATTTGGTTTTGCAGTTTGGGCATTAAATGAAAAAACAATGCAATTAGAAAAAGCAATTGTGAGTAATGCCTTTTCCACAGGCATGAAATCGGTATTTACCTTAACAACTCGATTAGGTCGAAAAATTCGTGCTACTGGTAATCATAAATTTTTAACTATTAATGGTTGGAAAAGATTAGATGAATTAGATTTGAATCAACAATTAATTGCCCTTGCCAACAGTGATGTATACTGGGATGAAATTGTTTCAATTATACCTGATGGAGAAGAAGAAGTATTTGATTTAACAGTTGATAAATTACATAATTTTATTGCTAATAATATTATTGTTCATAACTCAATTGAACAAGATGCGGATATAGTAATGATGTTATACCGCGATGAATATTATTCACCAGATACCCCAGAGAGGGGAGTTACAGAAGTAATCATAGCTAAACATCGGAACGGACCAACAGGAACAATTAAACTATTATTTGATCCACAATTTACAAAGTTTAAAAATCTCGCTAAACCAAATAATAATTGGTAATATGTTAAAAAAAAATTATGCCAGTTTGATATTACTATTTATTTCTATTAATATTGGTAGTATTCAAAAAATAGCCCAAGCCAAAACACCTGTTCCCCAAGTTAATACTACCAAATCAATTTGTCCTGCTCAATTATCATCTGCTATTAATACTATTATCAATCATCCTCAATTTAGTCGAGTCCGTTGGGGGATTTTAGTTAAACCATTATCATCAGAAAAAATTCTTTATAGTCAAGATTCTCAAAAATATTTTATTTCTGCTTCTAATATGAAGCTATTTACTACCGCAGCAGCATTACAAAAATTGGGGGCAGATTTTCGGATTCGTACCTCTATTTATGATGAAGGTAATGGTGTTTTGCGTGTAGTGGGAAGGGGAGATCCTAGTTTCAAAAATGCTCAATTAACAATATTATCAAAACAACTATATCAACAGGGAATTCGGCAAATTAATCAGTTAATTGTTGATGATAGTTATTTTCAAGGTGAAGTAGTTAATTCCAGTTGGGAATGGGAAGACATTCAAGCTGATTATGGCGCACCAATTAATAGTTTTATTCTCAATGAAAATGCTACTGTATTAACTTTTTTACCACAAACTATTGGAGAACCATTAAAATTAAAATGGACAGAACCAACAGAAGCATATCGGTGGAAAATCGAAAATAATTCCGTCACTACTGAAGCCGATAAACCCAGTTTTGTAGAAGTAAATCGTGACTTAAAAGGACAAATTCTGCGAATCAAAGGACAATTGGCTATAAATTCCCAGCCAGAGATTACAGGTTTAGCCGTATTTGATCCAGTTGCTAATTTTATCAGACAATTTCGCCAAAATTTAGCTAAAGAGGGAATTACAGTTAAAGAAACTCTGAGTAGTAATCTGAGTAAAAATGACAAAGAAATAGCCGCAGTAGAATCTCCACCTTTATCGGAATTATTACTAGAGACAAATGTGAATAGTAATAATTTATATGCTGAGGCTTTACTCAGAAGTTTAGCTATTAAGAAACCAGAAGAAAAAAATCAAAATACGGCTGATGTCGGATTACAAGTTGTCAGAGAAACTTTAACTCAATTAGGAGTTGCACCAGCAGGTTATGTCATTGTAGATGGTTCTGGTTTATCTCGGAAAAATTTAACGACTCCAGCAGCGTTGGTACAACTTTTACAAGGAATTGATAAATCACCTCAAGCAGCAGTTTTTCGGGCTTCTTTACCTATTTCTGGTGTCAAAGGTAGTCTAAAAAATCGGTTTCTTAATACTGCGGCTGCGGGAATAGTGCAAGCAAAAACAGGTTCAATGAGAGGAATTTCTACTCTATCTGGATATATGAACGCACCCAATTATGAACCCTTGGTTTTTAGTATTATGGTAAATCAATCTGAACAACCGGGGAAAGTCATGAGAACAGCAATAGATGAAATTGTAGTTTTATTATCTGAATTAAAGCGGTGTTAAAATAATTGAGTTGAGTAAATGACAGGACTTAAGCAAAATATCTCTCAAACCCCCATTTCTCTGTGTTCTCTGTGCCTCTGTGGTTCGTTATTCCATGACTTACTTATATCTATACTTTCGCACAAAATGACCAAAAAGATAAACTCCATGTACAACCTGAGTTTAGGCAATACTACCCCGTTTTCTTGCTTCTTTGTTGGAAATCCCGACATTTTTGATCCCAGCTTTAATCATTTGTCGTTCTAAAAGGGCAAAGAACCGGGTTCTATCACCACCCCTGACTACAGCCTGATTATGCGCTTCGGCGATCGCCACAGGATAACCATATCCTTTTTGTACCTGTGCCAACATTAGCCCTAGTGCTTGATCAAACATGATGGAATTTTCTGCAACCCAAGCGGGAACTTCAATCCGGGCAATTTCTGTCCCGACATGGACGTAACAAAAATAAATAATTTGCTCGTCATACAATTCTAAAATTCGGGCATTACTTCGCCATAATGGTCCGCGTTGTCCAGGTTGAAGTTGGCTTGTCCATAAGGTTGTGTCTCGCAATGTATCAAATTTTTTACAAGGTACGTATTCTAGTTGATTGGGACAATGGGTAATACAATCGGGGACAGGATGAGGACAAGCTAAAAAGCGTAAAAAGTTGGTGGCTTCGGTGCTACGAGAGGCACTAAGATAACCCATGAGGGGGATTTGGGCTTGTTGGAGTTTTTGCCAAGCTTCTAAAACCGGAGGTAAAATCATATCCCTGGCATCCATCGGTAACTGATCTAAAAACCAGTATATTAACGAACCATCTATCATTGCTAAGACTGGGGCTTCTGTCCTGGTACTACAAGCCAGTTCCGCTAATACTGTAGCCTCAGAGGCTGTGCGCCGATAACCCATCCATTCATCTGTTCTAATGCCCCACTGACGCGAGATATATAAATCTTCAGGGCGATAAAATACCTCCGGTAAACTATCGAGAATCGGGTGAAGATCTTGACCATAGTGTAAAACAACTCTGCCGATATTCAGTAAGTAACAATACGCAATTTCGTGATGATTGGGGGCAATTTGCGAACCATCTGTAGAAATAACAGTATGAACTTTGGGGGGAACAGGAATAGTAATACAGGTTTCGAGAGGTTCAATGGGTGTAGCATTCGCAAAAATAATCCGATTTCGCCATTCTTCTTGACGTTTAACTAACTCCTCTTGACACTCAAAGGCCTTTTTTAAATATTCTTGTGCTAACTCTAACCGCTGATGACTTGCAGCCACTTCTGAAGTTAAATGTTGACTGAAACCTTGCATTTGTCTCGATATTTTTGTTAAATCAAGCATATTAGTTGAGTCTATTTGTGTTGATGTAAGTAAATGCCATATAATTAATAACTGTATGCTAATCATTGGAAAAATAGCGTCATGAAAAAATGGAAATTAACAATTACAACTCTCATATTAGGAACTATATTATATAGTCCAAAGGTGAGCGCTAAGAATTTGGCAAATATTTCCGATTTTAGAATAAAATCAGCACTGTTAGCACAATCTGATCTGAAAGAGGCTATAGTATATTTTCATCAGGGAATTAACCGTCATACATTTGGAGACATAAAAGGGGCTATTGAAGAATATAATAAGGCTTTACGGTTACATCCTAATTTTCCTGAAGTTTACTATAAACGAGGAATATCTCGCTATAAGTTGGGAGATTTAAAAGGGGCGATTGCAGATTATAACAAAGCAATCAGTCTTAATGCTAACTATCCTGGTATCTACAATCATCGAGGATTTACTCGTCATGATTTGGGAGATTTAAAAGGTGCTATTGCAGATTTCAATCAAGCATTACTTCTTAATCCTAATTTTCCTGAAGCTTACCAAAATCGAGGTATTACTCGCAATGCTTTGGGTGATAAACAGGGAGCAATTACTGATTTGACAACAGCAGCTAACTTATTTAAAGAACAAAAAAGAATTTCTAATTATCAAGAGGTAATTGATTTAATTCAAAAGATTAAGATCCCCGACTTCTTAAAGAAGTCGGGGATCTAGGTTTACTCGATTTACAACCAGGTGGAAAAATCGTGAGCAAAATGGGAAAGTGATATTAGCTGAATACGTGGATCATTTTTGCCAGCTTCCCTTTCCGGTTGAGTGTTATAACCCCAATCTGCTAAGAAAAGTTTGACATTATCTAAGTCTGATTGTTGTTTAACTAACTGTAAAGTTTTCAGTCTATCTTCCACAAACCATAAACTTACATTTTGGATATTTGCTTTCTTGATTAATTCACGCAAAGTTTCATATTTTGGGCGTTTTACTTCCTTCCCAAAAATATTTTCTGGTGGTAAATTAACTCCTTCTTGTTGTAATAATTCCTTGACAAATCGCCCTTCTTTGGTAGTGACAATATATAACTGTATTTCACTTTTAAGAGTTATTTTGAGTCTTTCTATCACACCTGGATAGAATCTATGGAGACTTAACCAACCATTTAAATCTGTCTGAATCCATTCATCTCGTAAATGATCCAATTTTGTCGAAACTGCTTTTGCTTCTAGGTTATCTGCTGCTAAAATTTGGGGAGTGATGTTTGTCCATGATTGGAGAATTTGATCATCATTAAAACCCTCAATTAAGGCTTTAATTAAAACAGGCATTTCCCAACCAGTTTCAATTACAGGACGTAAACGATAAAATCTTAAAGCTAAATCATCTGGTGGTGTATCGTTAATCGGCGACCAAATTTGACAGTAGGTACGCCACGCTACCTCAAAATATTCAATTAGTCCATCGCAAACCACTCCATCAAAGTCTAAAGCCAAAATCGTGGGACTATTTGCTGTCATTGTTCTGAGGTTAAAAACTGCTTTTGTTAGCTTACCGCATCTTCATCTCTGGATATGTAGCGATTAATCTATGAAATAGGGAATAAAAAATAAAGTTTTTTTAAGGTTTTTTCGGTATTTTTATGGAAATAGGGGAAAATATTGATGTATTAATAGTATCAATTGACTCAAACCGAGTCAGACCATCAGATATTAAGGTGTAAATAGGAGCATCAAAACCATGCAAATCAAGCTGATTTCCGAAAATAAACTGACAGAGGAGCAGGAAGAACAGGTTTTTACCCTGCCGGTAGCTATCGGACGAGATATAACTCAACTTCCTGCGGTTATCAATGGTGAAACGGTGTCTCCTGTAGTTTTATTGGACTCTAATAAGCAAATTTCTCGGTTTCATGCTCAAATTACCTTAGACAACAATGAGCTTTATGTAGAAGACAAGAGCGCCAATGGGACTCAAGTTAACGGTGAAAAGCTACTTAATCAACGTCGGACTTTAAACAGTGGGGATAGACTGGGAATAGGTAATCATACCATTACCGTTATTCTCATTCCATCTGGGGATGAGAATGCTACCGTTGTCTTGGAAAATAATTCCACAATTTTTAACCCCCAATCTGAGATTATTCCGGTATCTAGGGTGCGGAAATTACCAGATTCTCAATCATCCATCATTTTTAACCCTTATACGGATGCTTTAGAACAGCAAACTCCCGACGCTGTACCTAGTCAACCTGCGGGTTTTCCCTATAATCTCAACTTTTGGAATGGAGAAAAGGTTTCCCCGGAAGCTATTCGTCGCAGTGGTATTTTAGTCAGAGAAACAGAATATGTGGCCTGCGGGGGAGGAATGGGCAGTTTTGTTTGGGTGGATATGTTGAGAATTGCGGGGGTTAAACCGGAAAATATTAAAGTTTTGAGTATTCAAGACAAACCTTATAAGCGCTATGAAAGCCTACTGAAAAATTGTCAAATTCCCCGACATAAACGGATTCGTTCTGGTTCAGATTCCTGTCCTGATAATATTTGGGGATGGCCAGGATATGCTTTAAGAGATGTTTGGAGAGCCTTTTTTTCTGGACAAGTTGGTGCAGCTTTAGGATTTTTGTGGCAAGTTTTTGCCGAACCTGTTTATGCAGATACTTACACCCCTCGTGGAAAAGATGTATTTGAGTCAATGGACCGGGAGAGCGATCGCATTGGTTGGGGTAAAATGTTAGAATATGGCAGTATTCGTAGTCTACGACAAACAGAAGATGGGCGTTATTGTATTGCCTATTCTACC
>NZ_VIKZ01000072.1:0-18392 GCF_009711985.1 Dolichospermum sp. UHCC 0260
TGTTCCACAAGTCAGAGCGTAGTTGTCCCAAACGCAAGGCAATTAAATCAAGTTCGTTAGATTTCCAAGTATTTAGTTTTTCAGTCCCTAAAATAGCGATTCTCGTAACGGTTAAATGATTTTTAACTTTGAGTTTCATATTCTAGACTTACTACGTCTTTCATTATTATACTCCCATTGACAGCCCATTCTGCGGTTGTCTTGGGGTGATCACCAAATTGTTTGTAAACTTGTTCTGGGGTTAGATATTTCATCTTGGGGTTAAATACGATTAACCCCAGTATACTACGTTATTTCGAGATTAGAGAGTTAGACCACTAAAGTTGACAACCAGTTCTGCCTAGGTTGCGATTAATTCTGCTTCTAAAGTCATGAATCTACCCTGCTATTGCCAACTTTGAGAGTTGGAGTTGGTAAAGTATTGAGAGAATAAGTACAAATTAAATTTTCCAGATGACGATGAAAATTGGTATTTTAGGACTGGGACTTATAGGCGGTTGCTTAGGTTTCGATTTACGTTCGCAAGGACACCATGTTTTAGGTGTCAGTCGTCGTCAATCAACTTGTGAAAAGGCAATTAACCTTGGTAGCGTTGATCAAGCGTCGTTGGACTTGAGCTTGTTGGCATCAGCCGAAGTTGTATTTATTTGTACCCCTATAGGATTGATAGTCCCCCAAGTGAAAGAGTTGATCACTCATTTACCAAAGGCTACTATTGTTACTGATGTTGGTTCAGTTAAAATGCCTATAGTTGAGGCAATTTCTCCTGTGTGGGAAAATTTTGTCGGTGGTCATCCGATGGCGGGAAAAACAGACGCGGGTATAGAAGCAGCACAGCGAAATTTATTTGTTAATCGGCCTTATGTATTAACGCCTGTGGCAACAACACCTAGTAATGCTGTGACAATTGTAGAGGAAATTGTGCGATCGCTCGGTTCTATTATCTACCATTGTCAACCAGAACAACATGACCGCGCTGTGAGTTGGATTTCTCATTTACCTGTAATGGTGAGTGCCTCCTTGATAGCAGCTTGTTTAAGTGAAACAGATCCAGAAATCGCGGCCTTAGCCCAAAATTTTGCTAGTTCAGGGTTTCGAGATACAAGTAGGGTTGGGGGTGGAAATCCCGAATTAGGGGTAATGATGGCGCAATATAATCGCCAAGCATTATTACATTCTCTTCATCAATACCGCGAAAATTTGTCTGAATTTATTCATATAATTGAGCAGGAAAAGTGGGAATTATTAGCAGAAAAATTTAAATTCAATCAACAAGCGCGTCCTGATTTTGTGGAATAGATCACTGGTGCGTTATCAATAATGTAACGCACCTCATCATTTAGTTATCACCGAGTCAGAAAGAAGAAAGAAAGCAGAATATTTATCTCTTCTGTTCCCTGTTCCCTGTTAAAGATTATTTACACATTAAATCGGAATAATAGTACATCACCTTCTTGAACAATATATTCTTTTCCTTCACTTCTGACTAAGCCTTTTTCCTTGGCTGCACTCATTGAACCATGAGTTACTAAATCATGATAAGCAACCGTTTCTGCACGAATAAATCCCCGTTCAAAATCAGAGTGAATAACTCCTGCGGCTTGAGGTGCAGACATTCCGGCATTAATTGTCCAAGCGCGGGTTTCTTTCGGTCCACAGGTGAAATAAGTCCGCAAACCTAATAGAGTGTAAGTTGCGCGAATTAAAGATTTTAAACCACCTTCTTTTACACCTAAAGATTCCAGAAAATCAGCTTTATCTGCTTCTGGTAATTCTACTAATTCCGCTTCTACTTGAGCAGAAACAATGACAACTTGGGCATTTTCGACCGCAGCAACTTCTCGAACTCTCTCAACAAAATCATTACCTGTGGCTAAATCTTCTTCAGAAACATTAGCAGCGTAAATAATGGGTTTATTGGTAAGTAGTCCTAAGCCTTTGATAATTTCCGATTCTTCGGCATTCAAACCAACTTGACGGACAGATTTGCCTTCATTTAAAGCAGCGGCTAATTTTTCGAGAATTTCTACTTCAACCTGGGCATCTTTGCTAGTGCGTGCGAGTTTGCGACTTCTATCAATCCGTTTTTCAATTTGGAATAAGTCAGATAAACCAAGTTCTAAATTAATGATTTCAATATCTCGCGCTGGGTCAACAGAACCGGCTACGTGAATGATATCATCGTTTTCAAAACAACGGACAACATGAACTATGGCATCAACTTCCCGAATGTGGGATAAAAATTGATTACCCAGTCCTTCTCCTTGACTTGCACCTTTGACTAAACCGGCAATATCAACAAATTCAACACGGGCTGCTAGGATTTGTGCAGAACCAGCAATTTTTGCGAGAACGTCTAACCGGTCGTCTGGTACTGAAACCATGCCAACATTCGGTTCAATGGTGCAAAATGGGAAATTAGCCGCTTCAGCTTTAGCATTAGCGACTACAGCGTTAAATAGGGTTGATTTTCCGACGTTGGGAAGTCCGACAATTCCGGCTCTTAGCATTGTAAATTTTAGATTTTGGTTTCAAGTATAAGGATAGTTCAAACAGGTGGAGGATGGTTGGAGTCATTGGTGGTATAAAAAAATCTAAAATCTAAAATGGTATGAACAAGTATCTAATTACAGCCATAGTTACAACTGTTTTATGGCATAGTTTATTATCCAAGGCTTGGGGGCAAGCACCCAATTGTATTCCCCGAAGTTTGCCTCAAGTTAGCAAATCGGTGAATACTGTCCAGCAGAATAATGTGATCGTCATTGGTAAAGTGCCAAACCGCCCTTATGTGGTTGTTATTCCTGGTAATTCAGATCAATTATTAAATGTTGTCAGAAGCTATGTTTCTGACGCATTTTTAGCCAAGCATCGGCTTGGGACTTATATATACGCTGGGAGTTCTAGTAAAAGAGAAGAAGCCGAGTGTTTATCTAGCGTGTTGAAATACCATAGGATAGATGCGCGAGTTATCTATTTCCACTAAGGAGGCTGTAGGATTGACACTCTCAGGGAGCCAAGCCACTGAGATTCTACTGGCAGAATGAGATTAAGAGTTTAGCCCAATCTAATCTCGCTGCGACCTCACAAAGACAATTATATCAACTTGCAGTTCCTTAATTTAGGTTTGAGATTATTCTTCTTTCTGACTGCTAACTGCTGCTATATCCTGATTTTCCCAGAATTCTAATAAACCAACTGTACCGACAAAAAATGTATAAGTTGCATATTTGATTGCTGTCTGATTGCGTGTTGGGGCATAATAAGCGGCAATTAATGCTTCAATAAAATGAGCGGATAGGGCAATATGAGCAATGATTAAAGCTGGGGTTAAGATACTGGGTAGTTGGTTATTGGTTATTGATGTTTGGAGATTCCATAATTCTAACCCAATGGCGCTGGTGATGAGTGTAGTGGAGATGATTTTGATGATGGGGAATAGTTTTTGTTTGATATCTTTTAAGTTCATGTTGTTTGATTTTTTCAAAGTAAGAATATTTTACATTTTATTCTATCAAATTATTGATTAATTCATCTATTCTTAAAAGTTCATCAGTAATTTGGGTTACAGTATTTAATTCATTTGCAGGATCTGGAGTTTGAATAGTCATATATGATGTAGCTGAAGTATGTGCAACAAGACCTCTTTTTTCTCCAAATGTATTCATGTCAGCAAGCCAAGCAGGATCTAAGTCATCACTATCTATTCCTATTGGTAATAGTAATGCTAAAATATTTTTTTCTTTTACTCCATGATTATTATCAATAATCTTCCAAAATTCATTGCTAGATAAAACAATTTTCTTGCTTATTTTCAATCGCTTGTCGTGATTGTCTTGAGTTACGTTGTTTCTACTGAGTGTATCTGATGGTTTATCCATAGTTAAACCAGAGAAACCAAGCAGACATATTAAAGTACGAGTTGTTCTACCGCTTGTATCCCAAAGAGTTTTGGCATTTTGAACAACTTCCCAAGCTCTTTCTTCAAGATAAGATTCAATTTCAGCATGAGCAAGAACTCTGTATGCAGCAGTTCTAGATAACTGACTCTCGGAATATGAACTTATTGGGCTAATTTCAGGCAGAAATTCGTCTTTTAACCTGTTTAACTGCGTTATTAAAGTAATAAATCTATCAGATTCTGGCATATCTTATTAATAACCTACCTCAAACCATTGAAAATAATCCGATTCCCATCTAGTTCAGGTAAATTAAAGTTTACTTCTAAAACTTTTCGTAGACTTTCACCCCACAACCTCAGACGATTATAAATCTCAGGAATATTCTGCGTTCTGCGTTCAACAGCTTCTCTAAAATCACTGTTTGATGAACATAATTCCTGAAAAGCAATTTTAACTTTTTCTTGATGATCTTCAGCAGATCTCCTGATTATTTCATCTGAAAAATAAAAAACCATCACATCTAAAATTGCTCGATTGAATTGGCTTTGATATTTATTATTTCTGCTCGACCATAAACGAGAGAAGTTTTTTTCTTCAAATATATTAATAGTTGTTTGTACTGCTTCTTCAAATTGATTGACTATATTTGTAATATCATGATATCTCTGATCATTAAGCCTTTCACAAGTCGTGTCAAGAAATTCCTTGAGATTTCCCCGATAATCAGATAAAAAATAATGAAATCCTATATAACGTAATAGTAATTCAACATCACGCATCCGAGAATCAGGATTTGATGATTTAAATATCTTTCTCAGAGCCTTACTTTTAACTGATTGATCATCTAACCAATTGATAAAAGTACCTGGATGCAATGCTTGTCTTAGCTCTTGAGGAGATAATGGAGTACCTCCTATATTCAGCCGCAGAAAAATTTTATATAGTAAGTTTTCGTTAGTCCAACTCCTAATTAATACTGTACGAATAGTTTGGTTGTCGAGAGCATTAAGTTCAGATCTCAAAAGGATATCATTTTTAAAATCTTCATATTTTTTGCCGATTAAATCACGTCTGAATTCTAGATTTCTTAAAGCAAAGGCATTGTTATTATTCGATATGTTTTCATCACTTCCACCATAAAATTGCATAATAGTTAACAATCGTTGTTTGCCATCAAGAACAATAAATTTACCTTTTTCCTGACGATTAGCAGCTAATACTATTTGTGGTATTGGAAATCCAAGTATAAGTGATTCGATAAACCTACTTTTACGAGTGATATCCCAAGCATCTCGTCTTTGAAATCTTGGATTTAGCTCTATATTACCCCGAACAAGTTGATTAAAGATTGTCTCTGTTGTCCAGTCACTACCAGAAACAACAATTTCTCGAATTGGCTTTAATTCAGGAATTAACCCACTCAGCGGTTCAGACTCAATTTCTTCATCTTCCTCTTCCTCAAAAAAGATTACTTCTTCATTAGGCATAGTTTTAGTCTACATAAGGATTTGAATTTAAATACAATATATCATATTATTTGTTTATCTTTTATACTTTATCAATTTTACCTAAAGTCCTAAACACTTCCTTTTCCCCCAAAAATGCTCAACCAAAACCAAACCCCCCTGATAGATGCCTTAAAAGCCTGTACAACCCGTCCTCACGCCCCATTTTACACCCCAGGACATAAACGCGGTGCGGGCATTTCCCCACTTTTAACCGATTTAATCGGTAAAGATGTCTTTCGTGCTGATTTAACAGAATTAGCAGAATTAGATAATTTATTCACACCTCAAAGCGTAATTCTCGCAGCGCAAGAACTAGCAGCAGAGGCTTTTGGTGCAGAGAAAACATGGTTTTTAGTTAATGGTTCTACCTGCGGAATTGAAGCCGCAATTCTCGCTACTTGTAGAACAGGAGAAAAAATTATTCTGCCGCGAAATGTCCACTCTTCTGTGATTTCTGGGTTAATTCTTTCTGGGGCAATTCCTATTTTTATAAATCCTGCATACAACTCAGATTTAGATATTTCTTACAGTATTACACCGGAAACATTAAAAGCAGCATTAGCAAAACATCCAGATACAAAAGTAGTGCTGATAGTTTATCCTAATTATTATGGTGTTTGTGGGAATTTGCCAGCATTGGTAAACCTTACCCACCAATATAATATTCCCTTAATTGTAGACGAAGCCCATGGCGCACATTTTCATTTTCACCCAGAATTACCAACATCTGCTTTATCCGCAGGTGCAGATTTAACAGTCCAATCAATTCATAAAACATTGGGGGCAATGACACAAGCATCAATGTTACATATTCAAGGTCAAAGAATTGATATTGATAGAGTGAATAAAGCTTTGCAATTAGTTCAATCTACCAGTCCTAGTTTTATCCTTTTAGCTTCTCTAGATGCCGCACGTCAGCAAATGGCAATACATGGAGAAAAGCTGATGTCTGAAACTTTGGAATTAGCGAAAGAAGCAATTGATAAAATCAACAAAATTCCTAGTTTATCGGTTTTACAAATAGCTCAAAACCATATAAAAAATAACGGCTTTATAGATTTAGATAAAACCCGGTTAACCGTTAATGTTTCTCAGCTAGGTTTAACAGGTTTTACTGCTGAAGATATTATTAATGCCATGGGAGTAACCCCAGAATTTTCATCTTTACAAAATCTCACATTTATTATTAGCCTAGGAAACACAAAAACTGATATTGAAACATTAGTACAAACCTTAAATAATCTTACCCAAATTCCCCACTTGACAAATCGGGAAAAAATCTGTAAATATAAAAAAGATACTATAATCGCCCCTTCTATGTGCATTTCTCCCCGTGAGGCATTTTTTGCTGATAGTGAGATCTTACCTTTCGAGAAAACCCTAGAACGGATTTGTGCAGAAATTATTTGTCCTTATCCTCCAGGAATTCCCGTATTAATGCCAGGAGAACTAATTACAAAATCAGCCTTAGAATATTTGCAAGAAATTCAAAAAATGGGTGGTTTTATTACCGGTTGTGCAGATGAAACTTTGCAAACTTTAAAAGTTGTGAAAGGATAGATTTATCTCAACAGATATTTTAAAAGTAAAGAAAACATAAATCATTAGATATACCTATAATAATCATCAGAATATTTTAGTGTCAAGATTAACCTAGCACTAGAAATTCGTGCTTATATTAAATCAGCACTTTATCATAAAATTAAATAACTCCCGTGTTAGAAGCGTGCGTACTGATAACAATATTGTGTGGTTTTTTTGGCATCATCCTCAAAAAAAACCTGGTAATGAAAATTGTCTCTATGGATGTGATGAGTACAGGTGTGATTGCCTTTTATGTACTAATTGCATCACGACAAGGCTTATTTACTCCCATTATTTCCGATGTAAAAAACATTGCTTATGCCGATCCTGTTCCCCAAGCAGTGATATTAACAGCGATAGTTATCGGGTTTTCCATTCAGGCTTTGATGCTGGTTGGTGTGATGAAATTAGCACGGGATAACCCCACATTGGAAAGCAACGAGATTGAGAAAAATAATACACCATGAATACCATTACACTAGCTTGGATTGCTACCCCATTTATTCTAGGGTTCATGATTTTTCTAGTCCCCAAACTGAACCGACATTTGACATTGTGGGGGACTATTGCTTCTGCTGCTTATGGGTTGCAGCTATTTATCGAACCATCACCCATTACAATGAATTTACTGGATAGTTTCGGTATTACCTTAGTAGCCGACGAGTTAAGCGGTTACTTTATTTTAACAAATGCCCTGGTAACGGCTGCTGTTGCCCTCTACTGCTGGCGCAGTGATAAAACGGCTTTTTTCTATGCCCAGATGATTATTGTGCATGGTAGCCTCAATGCTGCCTTTATCTGTGCCGATTTCATTAGTTTATATGTGGCTTTAGAGGTAAGCGGTATTGCGGCTTTTCTGTTGATTGCTTATCCCCGTAGCGATCGCTCAATTTGGGTAGGTTTACGGTATCTCTTTGTTAGCAATACTGCAATGTTATTTTATCTAGTAGGTGCAGTATTAGTTTATCAAACACATCATTCCTTTAATTTTGCCGGGTTAAAAGGATCACCCCCGGAAGCACTAGCACTAATTTTTCTGGGATTATTCATCAAAGCTGGAATTTTTGTCTCCGGTTTATGGCTACCTTTAACTCATTCTGAATCAGAAACCCCAGTTTCCGCATTGATGTCAGGAATTGTCGTTAAAGCCAGTGTTTTGCCTTTATTACGTTGTGCATTAGTTTCCGAAGAAATTGATATTATAGTCAGAATTTTTGGTGTGGGAACAGCTTTAATGGGTGTATCCTATGCTGTCTTTGAAAAGGATACCAAGCGCCTGTTAGCATTTAGCACTATTTCCCAGTTAGGCTGGATTCTCGCTGCACCGGCTGTAGGTGGATTTTATGCCCTCACCCATGGATTAGTCAAATCATCTTTATTTTTGATTGCGGGTTCTTTACCCAGTCGCAATTTTCAAGAACTGCAAAATAAACCCATTGATACTACTATTTGGATAGCCTTAGTTATCGCTAGTTTATCAATTTCTGGTTTGCCTTTGTTGTCAGGTTTTGAGGCAAAGGTATTAACGATAAAAAATGTAGAATCTTGGCAATTTATAGTGATGAATATTGCCGCAGTTGGTACAGCCATATCTTTTGCTAAATTTATTTTTCTCCCCCATGCAAAAGCAGAAGAAGAAGAACAGAAAACAGAATCCGGTTTTTGGATATCAGTAATCTTTTTAATTACTGGATTATTTGTGGCAAATATTGTCTATCTTCCAGCTTATGAAATCACCAATATTACAAAAGCACTTTTAACTATTGCTGCGGGCTGGTTAGGATATCATTTCATTTTCAAGAAATTATCCATATCTCTACCTCGTGTATTTGAAGAATTTGAGCATTTAGTTGGTGTCATGAGTTTAACTTTAATCCTATTATTTTGGATGGCTTTACCATGATTGGACATCTCATATTCAGACTGTCAATTTGGTTATTACTCACAGCTAATGTGAGTTTAACAAATATTATCATCGGTGTAATTATTGCCTTACTTTTACCACGTGGTAAGTCATCACCAGAAAAATTAAAATCTTGGTTAAAGGTAATAATTAAAATCTTTGTTGCTATTCCGGTTGCTTTTATGGAGGCATTTGAAATTATCTTCCGTCCCCATAATCAAGAAGAAATTATCATGGAAAGAGTCAAACTCAACAGATCACCTTTATTGATTTTTCTTGATATATTTCTAATTACCTTTACACCCAAAACCATCGTCATGAAATACCACGAAGAAGGATGGTATGAAGTCCACCACATTAAACCCAAGAGAAAACAATCATGAAACTAGAAATAGTCTTAACGGCAATGATTTTAGCACTACTCATTCCCATTTATGAAGCTTGGAGAAGTGATGATACCTGGCAGAAAATGTTAGCTTTTGGCAGCATTTCTAGTAAAGTAGCCATCATGATTCTCGTAATTTCCGTTTTACGAGATGATTGGATGATTGGTGTAGTCGCAGCGATTATTTTGACGGTAGGAAATGCCGCATTAATGTTATTAGCACATATTCTCAGAAGATTAGGTGAAGTATGATTAAAACTAACAATAAGATCCCCGACTTCTGATCTTAATTAATAATTTATTTACTAGATACTAAAAGAAGTCGGGGATCTGACAACTAGCAACTTTTACAATTCAAATAGGACTACTAAATGATCAACATTCTTAGTTATACCTGCATAGGTATCGGCATAGTTTTCTGGTTTTGGGGAACTTCTCATTTAGTCAGCAACAGATCAGTATTATTCAAATTACATGGACTTTCTGTTGCTGATACGTTAGGTTCAATGATGATTATTGTCGGACTATTATTGAAAATACCCAGTGAATGGCCATTACTTATTCTTGGCATTATTTCCTTAGCAATTTGGAATACTATGCTGGGTTATGTATTAGCATATTGTTCAACAGAAGAGGAAAAACATGAATGATACTTATCTCTATTTAATCATTGCTTTATTACCCTTAACTGCGGGGATGTTAGTAACTCAAACTAACCCCTATCATGCCTTAATCATTCGTGGGGTACTCGGTGCAGTTGCGGCAATGGTAGATGCAGTTTTAGGTGCAGCAGATGTGGCTTTAACAGAAGCATTAATGGGAACAATGCTATCAATTACCCTCTATGCAATTGCAGTTCGTTCATCCTTAGTGTTACGTCTTGGTGTCATGGAAAATCAGTCAATAGAAAAAAATCAGGATAGCAATTTTCAACAACTGATAAACGATTTCCGCAGCATTTTTAATGAACATTATTTACGTCTAGAACTCGTACCTTATCCTACTAAAGAAACCTTACAACAGGCATTAATAGAAAAAGAAATTCATGCTAGTTGTGTGCAATTAGAAAAAAGTGAGCAAGCACAGGAAACATACCAAACTGTAATTAGAGTGGAACGCATCTATAAGATTATGAAAAGTAAACTTTCATCACCGAAAACAACTTTACAATATTTCAATATTTTAGATTCAGGAGCGCAAAATTTATGAAATTAGTTTACATTTTAGCCGGAATAGCTTTATTTGTGAAAATGCTGATTATGCCTAATTCCGAACTAAATTTACCAGATATTTCCATTGTGGAAACAGTGGTTAAAGAAAGTGGTGTTCCCAATGCAGTATCAGGGATTATTTTCAGAAATCGGCTATATGATACAATCTTTGAAGTTATTGTTTTTACTATAGCCATTCTCGGAGCTAATTTTTTATTAGCTAATGAAAAACCATCTTGCAGCATCTATCAATTTAAAGATCAACCATCAATAATATTAGCTCGTCTAGGGGCGACAATTGCGGCATTAGTGGGCATTGAATTAGCAATTAGGGGGCATTTGAGTCCGGGGGGTGGTTTTGCGGCTGGGGTGGCTGGAGGAACAGCAATCGGACTCATAGCAATTACCTCATCATACCAATGGATGCAGGATATTTACCAACAGTGGCACGCGGCTATGTGGGAAAAGATTTCGGTGTTAGTCTTTATTGTTTTATCAGTGATAACTTTGTCGGGATTTGAGTTACCACACGGTGAGTTAGGAATGCTTTTTAGTGGCGGAATTTTGCCAATATTAAATATCTTAGTTGCTGTTAAAGTGGCATTAGGTTCTTGGGCTGTGATTTTGATTTTTATTCGTTATCGGGGTTTGTTATAAAAAGTGGGAGTTTAAAGAATTAGCGATCGCACTTAAGTAGGTGAACACAATAAAACCAAACTGTGTAAAGAAATGTAAAATCGCCTAAACCCTCTTCACTCTTGCCTCTTGCCTTTTGCTTTGCCATAACGACAATTTTCAACGCCAACCTACTTAGGGACTTCCAAGAAATAAATTATCCTGATTAACGAACCACAGAGGCGCAGAGGACACAGAGGAATAAGGGTTTGAGAGATTTTTGCGTTAGGTGGTTGAGTATTTTTTTATTTGGAAGTCCCTTAGCTTGTGTTAACCTATCGCTTAACCTAACCTAGAAATCAATGCTAAAGTGCAATAATAGCTGGTACTTCTTCTTCAACTTCATAACCATTTGCTAATCTTTCTATCGCACCATCAATTAAATCTAAACCTTGTTGAACAGTTTCCATTAAACTTAACTTACCCCGTAAATCAGCAGCACCCATAAAGCCTTTAGCATACCAAGTCATGTGTTTCCGAGCTTGACGTACCCCCCTATCTCCTTTATATTCCCATAAAGCAAAAAGATGTTCTCTGGCACATTCTAAACGTTGAATGGGGTTAGGTTGTGGTAATAATTCTCCAGTTTTTAAGAAATGATCAACCTCACCAACTAAAAACGGATAACCTAAAGTTCCACGAGAACACATTACCCCATCTGCGCCAGTTTGTTCTAAACATTTTACCGCAGCTTCCACAGAGAAAATATCCCCATTACCAATTACAGGAATTGATAAAATTTCCTTGACTTTTTTGATCCATTCCCACCGCGCATTACCATTGTAACCTTGAGCGCGAGTCCGTCCATGCACAGTAATCATTTTTGCTCCCGCGTCTTCCATTCTTTTCGCAAAATCAAGAATAGTAATTTCATGATCATTCCAACCAATGCGGGTTTTCACAGTCACGGGAACATCTACCGCTTTGACAACTTCTCGGACAATTGCTTCCGCAATTTCTGGTTGACGTAATAAAGAAGAACCACCACCATTTTTAGTAATTTTATTAACAGGACATCCCATATTAATATCAATCGTATCCGCACCTTCAGCCACTGCTTTTATGGCTGCTTCTGCGAGAAAATCCGGACGACAATCAAATAATTGAATACTAATTGGACGTTCATTAGGATCTACTTCCATAATGATTGGTAACTGCTTAACGTAATGCAAACCCGTCGCGTTTACCATTTCCGTATACACCATAGATTCTGGTGCATAACGACGCACTAAACGCCGAAACACCATATCTGTCACCCCGGACAAAGGAGACTGTAAAACCCGGCTTTTAACCTCAAATGAGCCAATTTTTAAAGGAGTGGAAAGTCTAGCTTGAAGTTCGGGAGAAAGGTAAATCATGGTTAGAATTAAAAATACAATCGTTAATTGGGGAATCGAAGGCTGACAAGGGGTATTTAATTGAAGTGTGGACTCTTAAACCAGTAAATCCTAAATGGACATAAAATAAAATGAGCATAAAAAATAACGAAAATAAAGACCGGATTCTTGTCTCTTACCTTTTATGTGGGGCTGGTTTTTTGGGAATAAACGGTTTACATCGGTTATATAATGGCAAAACCGCTACTGGTTTATTATGGCTATTTACCTGCGGTTTATTTTACATGGGGCAAATCTATGATTTATTAATCATACCGAATATGGTTGACGAATATGAGCAGAATTTGCGGTTAAAAGCAGGTTTATCACCTCTGGGTATACCCATGAATGAACGGATATTTATTTCCCAAGTCCAGAAACCAACTGATAAACCACTGATTGTTAAACTGATAGAAGCCGCAGAGGCTAATGGTGGTAGTTTAACTGTAATTCAAGGTGTTAGGGCTACCGGATCTGGTATTGTGGAAGTGGAAACTATACTCAGAGAAATGCTGCAATCAGATCATCTCAGAATAGGTAACGACCCCATTTCTGGAGTCGTTACTTATTATTTCGATGAATTGTAAAGTTCTAATTTCTACCTAGCCACTTTTGTCCATTTAAGCGGTACACTAGCCGAGATACCAACAATTCTAGGGTAGTTTTGCGCTCATCAATTAGAAATGACTCCAAGGTACTGGGTTTTTTACCTTCATTACAGGAAAATCCCTTTTTACCTTGAATATTTTCTTCAGGGAAATATACGTTAAACTGGCGTTGTCCCCCTTGCCAAGAACCAATAACTTGCCAACATTCTTCCGCTGAATTAAAACCAATAATAGAATATTTCTGCTTGGCAAAAGTCAGCTTTACATCTGGCACACCTTCTTTAGTAATTGCCTCTTGCAACGCTGGGAGGTAATGCTGCTGCATAAACTCTTCAAAAGGCTTATCTTCCAATGCTGGGGGTTTTTCCTTTTTGGCAGCTTTAGTCTCTGCTGGGGGCTTTTCTGGGGCGGTTGCAGCAGGATTAGAAGCTACATCTCCCGCTTGATTTTGATTAGTTTCTTCTGCCATTGCTCATTTTGGGGTAGTCAGTTATTTTTATTTTGACATACTAGAGCATAGCTACAGCTATTTAGATATAAAATAAGATTTTAAGAGTAATTAACCGCAGATTAACGCAGATTAGCGCAGATAAAGACGGATGAATTAATAAGTTTCATGATTCTGTGCAGCTTGGCCTATAATTGGGATAAAATCGTTTAAATAGTAACTTTTCAAGAAGTATGTTGGATAAAATGGGTAATGGGTAATGGGTAATTTGGGACTTTTAAAATCCCATACCCTCCAGAGATATTTCAACCACCTGCAACAGCGGGAACAATACTCACTTCATCTTTATCCTCAAGTGGTGTTTCTGTATTTTGTAAAAATCGAATATCTTCGCTGTTGACATAGAAATTTAAGAACCGTAAAGGCTCTCCGTCTGGCTTCCGCAAACGCCCCTTAATAGCAGGATAGCTTGTTTCTAAGTAATCAAACAATTCAGAAATATTACTACCACTACATTCTAAGACAGCTTGATCTTCTGTAAACTTTTGTAGAACTGTGGGAACTAAAACTTTGACAGCCATTGTTTAAACGTTAATTGTTAGTGAGTGATTTGGTTGGTAGGGGTTTAGCAGTGCTAAACCCCTACAATTAATTGTTAGTGACAGGATTAAACTGTAACTTCTTGCCATTCTAAGCGGTCAAGTGTGCGGGATCTTTCTAAAGCCCGTTCAAAACTGTCTAGTTTGGCATCAATTGTTAAAGGTTCACCAATGTAGCCTTGAATTGCTTCCTGGGTTTTCAAACCATTGCCAGTGATATAAACCACTGTAGTTTCATCTGGATCAATTTTGCCAGCTTCTACTAATTTTTTAAGAACAGCAACGGTTGTACCACCTGCGGTTTCGGTAAAGATACCTTCGGTTTCTGCCAATAGTTTGATACCTTCGATAATTTCGGCATCATTAACTGATTCAATATTACCGTTGGTTTTTTGAGCGATTTCTACAGCATATACACCATCGGCAGGGTTGCCAATCGCAATTGATTTAGCAATTGTGTTAGGTTTAACTGGTTGAATAAAGTCTCTACCTTCTTTAAAAGCTTTCGCAATGGGGGAACAACCTTCCGCTTGAGCGCCACTAAAGCGAACATCTTTACCTTCTACCAAACCAACTTCGACAAATTCTTGGAAACCTTTATAAATTTTGGTAAACAGAGAACCAGAAGCCAAAGGGGCAACTATATGATCTGGTAATTGCCAACCTAGTTGTTCTGCAACTTCAAAGGCTAATGTCTTAGAACCTTCAGAGTAGTAAGGACGCAGGTTAATATTCACAAAACCCCAACCGTGGGTATTGGCAACTTCTGAGCAAAGACGATTAACTTGATCATAGTTGCCTTTGACTGACATCAGGGTAGGACTATAAATCAAGCTACCGATGACTTTACCAGCTTCTAAGTCAGAAGGGATAAATACACAGCAATCTAAACCAGCGTAGGCAGCGATCGCTGCGGTAGAATTTGCTAAATTACCTGTACTAGCACAAGAAACAGTCGTAAAACCCAATTCTCTCGCTCTACTGAGGGCAACTGACACCACCCGATCCTTAAAGCTCAGGGTGGGCATATTGACGGCATCATTTTTAATATAAAGTTTATTTAGACCCAGGCGACGGGCAAGACGGTGGGAACGCACCAAGGGAGTCATTCCTGTTCCCACATCTATATAATCATCTGTAGCAACTGGCAAAAAGTGACGATAGCGCCAGATAGAATTGGGACCAGCTTCAATAGTTTCTCGACTAACTAAACTCCGCAGCACATTGTAATCATATTTGACTTCCAACGGTCCAAAACACAATTCACATACATGAGTGGCTTTAAGTTCGTATTCTGCTCCACATTCTTTACACTTCAAAGCCTTGAGAATAGAAGTGTTCGCTTGGTTGAGGTTTGTAATCGCCTGAGTCATAATTTTGCGTTCCCTGGGTATCCGTCAACTTTGGAATGATACTAGCACAAGGCAAAATCCACGTCAAACATACCCGACCATTTTTATCGGGTTTGGTTACTCAAGAGTTAGTTAAGTTCTCATTAATAATTAAATCCCATATTCCGCACTTCATTTTGTAATATGCGAATATTTCCTTAATTTTATTTTTTATTGTCTTTAAAAATACATATTTTATCAAATACTTTAAGCTTTAATACGTAAGATTTTGAACCTTATTAAGAATAATTCTTGAAAAGGGTCATACTAGATTATGAGTGCGGAATGTTGGTTAAAAAATAATCCCTTTGTCAAAGTGAGTTGTAATTTTTCAAGGGGGCAGGTAGATGAGAAAATCTATCAAGAATTAGAATATGATTCCTGAACTTCAGCCAGAACGACTACAAAACTTGAGTCAAGAATTACAATTTGCTATTAATACTAATAATATCTCCTCCATGGAGGATCACAGTCAAAAAACCAGAAGAGAAATTCGCAATTTACCTGATGAAGTCCAGTTAGTACAAGGTTGTATTCTCGCTATCCAACAAGCCAAAGCCGTTGCCCCTACTGCAGCTAATGCCATGTCTGACAAACTCTCTCGGATGTTAAATGCAGCCATCAGTAGTGATAGTAATGAGGTAGATCATTTATAGCGGGAATTAAAAGAATGCAGAATTTAGAATTTAGAATTTAGAATTACGTTTTGCAACGGGGATTTTACCCCGACGCAAAACCCGCTGCTTCTAGAAGCAGGGGACTTTAACCCCCAAAGGTAAATTAAAACCAGATGTGCAACATTGGTTAAATCAAGAATTACCCAGTCATAGTATTATCACGGGACTTACGCGATGAACACCAAAACTAAAGTTGATTGTCCTGTTTGCGGGTATCAAGGAATTGAGGGCAACATTTGTCCTAATTGTGATACTGATGTTTCTCTAATTCGCTCATTGGCAGAATTACCCCAGCAGCCAAAATCCTGGACAACAGGCATCGCTATCTTAATGCTGATGATTGGTATTACTATCGGTGTAGGAGGTAGTTTTTTTGCCCTGCAAACAGCTATATATACCGCAACAGTTCCTAAACCTACAGTTACTACTACTCCTAATCTCAGTCCCCAGGTAATTACCCCTGTCATTCCTAAACCAGCGTCACCACTAGCCACTTATACCGTAAAATCAGGAGATACTCTTAGTAGTATTGCTGGCAAGTTTTGTAGTAAACCTACTGATTGGCAATTAATCGTTGCCGCTAACGCCGAATTACAAAAACGGGAAAATAAATTAGATATAGATCAGGAGTTGAAAATTCCTAGTAGCTGTAAAAGGAAAAACCCATGATGATAGTTGACAACTTCAAACAAGCTAGTCAGAAAGCTGAAAATTTTGCCCAAAAAAAACAACTGCGGGCATCTGTAATTATTACTGCGGAAACGCTTTTGAGTAATCATCCTCATTCCCAAATTAACACTTGGGCTAACAAAATTCTAACTGTGCTATCTAAAGAGATTTCCCGTGCCTGACTTATCCCCAAACTATCTAATTAGCTTAGAATTACGAGAATTACTCGTCCAAAAACTCGGCATTCTGCAAAAAGATAATGTAGTATTACAGCAGTCTTTGAGAGAACAGCAAACCCAAACTACAGCCCAAACAGAAGATTTATTCTTGGAACTTTTAGAAGTTGCTGATGCCTTAGAAGCTTTATTAGACTATCTAGAAAACAATCCCAATCCTAGTCCAGAATTTATCGAACGCTTACCCAGATCCATAGGTGCAGTTAATCGCAAGTTTCTCGGTGTTTTAGGAAAGCGCCAACTTTTACCTATAGAATTACAAGAAGGCACAGAACCAGATTTTAACTTATGTCGCGTCATTGATCGGGAAGAAAGAACGGATATCCCAGACCAAACAATCACTAAAATTGTCCGTCGCGGATTTCATTTAGGTGAAAAAGTCCTCCGTCCCGCAGAAGTCATTACCGCTAAATCAGATAATGGTCATTAGTCCGTTGTCCGTTTTCCGTTTTCCGTTGTCAGTAGGGGCGAAGCATTTGGAAGATAAATTATCGGTCATTGCCAAAAATAGTTCTCCAAATGCTTCGCCCGTACAGTTGTCCGTTGTCCGTTGTCATTGGGAAAATTCTTTCCCCCCCAACTCCCCCAACTCCCCCAACTTCCCCAACTCCCCCTGCCCTTCTATCCCCCTTACACTGTTAACTATGACTCCTCACGAAAGTGATATAAAAGATGCTTCTTCACAAACAAAAATCTGGAGTGGTTGGCAGGAGAATTTAGTTTTAATAACTATTGCCCTGTGTTTAGCTCTGCTAATTCGGACATTTATCGCTGAACCACGCCTGATTCCATCAGAATCAATGTACCCTACTTTACACACAGGCGATCGCTTGGTCATAGAAAAAGTATCATACCGGATTCATCCCCCTAAAATCGGCGATATCGTCGTTTTTAACTCACCACCAGAATTACAAAGACGCGGATATTCTCAAAACCAAGCCTTTATTAAACGGGTAATTGGTGAACCAGGAGCAGTAATTAGCATCGCTCAAAGCAAAGTTTACCTCAACGGTACAGCCTTAACAGAAGACTACATTGCCGAACCACCAAATAGCCCATTTCCAGAAATCAAAGTCCCGGAAGGCGCATTTTTCGTCATGGGAGACAACCGTAATGATAGTAATGACTCTCGCTATTGGGGTTTTGTCCCCCGTCAAAACGTCATCGGTCGTGCTACATTTCGCTTCTGGCCTCTTGACCGTATCGGCTTAATCTAGTCC
>NZ_VIKZ01000072.1:18697-33432 GCF_009711985.1 Dolichospermum sp. UHCC 0260
ACTGACTAAAACCGCAAATAATACATCAACTGAGCGATCGCATCCCCAGATAATTCTAAACGTTGTTGAAAATCTGCTAAACTCCGGTAAGGACCAGCAGCCAGACGGTTTTCCACAACTGTCTGTGCTAGGGATAAATCTATAAAAGGGATTTTGGCAAGACTTTCTACCGAAGCAGTATTAGGGTTAACTTGCTGGGGTTTATCGAGGGAATTATGATCATAATAATTAAAATTCAGCAAAGACTTGAGCGGTTCTAATCGTTGTACTGGCAAACCCAAAGCCGCAGCCACATCTTCGACACAATAGAATATTACACCAGCGCGAGAAAGTTCCACAAGCGATCGCCCTTGGTGAATTGACAACCCAGGTAAACGCAGCCAATCATCCACAGTTGCTTGATTAGCATCAATACCCAAACCCAATTCAGCGGCCATTTGTACCTCTTCCCCCGACTGTAAACGATAATAAGGATCATTCAGCAGCTTGGCGCGAAGCTTTTGCAATTTCAGATTTAAAGGTAGCCACTTATTCATTTTTAACCTGATCCTTTTACCAATTACCAATTACCAATTACCAATTACCAATTACCAATTACTAATTACCAATTACCAATTACCTAAATTTGATCTAACATTTGCCGACGTTTTTGCTCAAACTCGTATTCAGAAATTAATCCATCTTGACGGAGTGCTTCTAACTCACGCAAAGCATTAGCAACTGATTCTACTTGATTCCCAACTTGGGTTGATACCTTCATTACTGATTCACCCAAATTAAAATACCGATCAAAAGTTTCTTCATCTTGAGTTAAATACCAAACCCCTTCAATAGCACAAGCTACCTTGGGAATCGGTGTCCAAGACAATAGAACATACAGTATTCCCCAAAGTGGCTGTCCCAAGTAGAATTTATGTAAACCCGAAATCGTTAATGTGCCAGAAAAGGCTAAAATAGCAGCAATAGTCCGGCTTTTTCGTTTAGTTAAGATCATTTTATCTATAGCCATTCTACTTGATTCATGAACTGATTAATTCTTCAGAGGGAACAGGGAACGCAGGGGAAACGCATCTAAATTTTATTGACAAAATACCGATTTAATGCGTAAACCAATAAATCCTCATTTATCGTTTGATTGATTTTTTCAGAGTCATAGTGATGGAATAAAATATTGTCAATAATGGTCGTTAATGCGAATATTTTGGTCATTATTGAGATTAAATTGCCCTTATTGATAAGATGCGTTTCCCCTGACACAACAGCAAAATCCTGACTTCACTGGAGCATAATTCCCGCCGCATATTGGTCAGATAGCGGTAAGAGTCTAGGGAATCCAGTGGTTGAATTGGCTACACCTAACGGAACTATCAATCAACCGAGGGAACGAATAAAAACGGATTGAGGGTCTAAGGGCGGATTCGTTCCCTAAGTAGGCTGGACGAGCAGCGGAAATCCCTCAATCCGGGTAGGACAGGCCGTAATTGGTCTGAGGTGTTCAGAATACACAAATGGTCGCAGAGCATGATTAGACACAGAGGCAACTCTAGTGAATCCTGGAAGACGTTGCCTTGGAAGAAATTCCGCCGTAACTTATTCCGCCTACAAAAACGCGTGTATAAAGCTGTTCTTGTTGGAGACAAGCGCAAAGCGAAGTCCTTACAAAAGCTGATTCTGAAATCAACCTCCGCAAGATTACTGGCTATTCGTCAAGTAACACAGCTAAATGCTGGGCAAAAGACAGCGGGAATTGACGGTAAAACCGCGCTCTCTTTTGAGCAAAGGTTTCAACTGAGCGAAAAACTCTCAAGCGAATGTAACGACTGGAAACACCAGGGATTACGTGAAATACCTATCCCCAAAAAGGACGGTAAAACCCAGATTCTCAAAGTCCCCACTATTGCAGATAGGGCGTATCAATGCCTTATTAAATACGCATTAGAACCAGCACACGAAGCAACTTTCCATGACAGGAGCTACGGGTTTAGAACGGGACGCTCGGCACACGATGCCCAGAAATTCCTGTTCAATAACCTAAATTCTCGCGTCAACGGAATAGATAAACGAGTTATAGAACTCGACATCGAAAAATGCTTTGATAGGATAAACCACACCGCCATTATGGACAGACTCATTGCTCCCAAGAGCATAAGACAAGGAATTTTCCGATGTCTCAAAGCCGGAGTTAATCCAGAGTTTCCCGAACAAGGAACACCTCAAGGTGGTATGGTAAGCCCACTATTAGCTAACATCGCCTTAAATGGGATTGAAAGTATTCACAGATATCACAGGACATCCAACTGTAGAATCACAGACAAAACCTCCAAGGAATATATTATTGAGCCATCAGTCCGCTACGCAGATGACATGGTAATAATACTCCGTCCCCAAGACGATGCTACCGTTATACTTGATAAAATCAGTCAGTTTTTAGCAGAGCGGGGAATGAAAGTCAGTGAGCAAAAGACAAAGCTAACCGCCGCGACAGATGGGTTTGATTTCCTCGGCTGGAACTTTAAAATCCAGAAAAACGGAAAGTTTAGATGTACCCCCTCAGTGGATAACTACAAAGCTTTTCGCAAGAAAGTAAAACACATCATCAACAACTCGAATTATGGTGCTACCACAAAGGCTGAGAAATTAGCCCCAGTAGTTAGAGGTTGGAGGAATTACCACCGCTTCTGCAAGATGGATGGGTCGAAGTTTTCCTTATGGCACATCAATCACAGAGCATTCAGGGTATTCAACAAGGAAACTAAGCAGAATCGCCATACCTGCCACGAGCTAATCAAGAAAGCATTCCCAGCAGTTCCTTACTCCGAAAACAAACACATCAATGTTAAAGGTGAGAAATCACCCTACGATGGAGATCTAAGTTACTGGAGCAAGCGCAACAGCAAGCTCTATAACAGCGATACCTCTAAAGCCCTTAAACGGCAAAACCATAAATGTGGTCATTGTGGATTGAAAATGATTGGGGATGAGAAGGTACATTTGCATCATGTTGATGGAAACCTAAAAACCTTCTAGCCATTCACTTTCATCTGCCACGATTATATACATATCAGCAAAAGCGGAAGCTAAGAACATCGGGAGCCGGGTGCGGTGAAAGTCGCACGCCCGGATCTAACTGAGAGGGGCGAGGAATAATATCCTCCCTCGACTCAACCAATGAACGTGACATTAGAAAGGATGAAAGCGGAATTGGAACAAACAAAATAACTGGGAACAGGGGAGGCAGTGGGAAAATTCTTTCTCCCACTGACAACGGACAACGGACAACGGACAACTGTACGGGCGAAGTATTTGGAGAACTATTTTTGGCAATGACCGATAATTTATCTTCCAAATGCTTCGCCCCTACTGACAACTGACAACTGACCAATTAGTTTGATTTGGGACGGGGAAACTGAGAAGGAGGCTTAAACTTTTCTACGGGTACGCCCTTAAGTGCTTTTGTCATAAAATCTCGCCAAATGGGGGCTACAGTACCACCACCAGTTGCTCCACTAGCTAACTGTTTGCTGTCGTCCCGTCCTACCCAGACAGCAGTAGTTAGTTGGGGTACAGTACCTACAAACCAAATATCCTTTTCTGAGGATGTAGTTCCTGTTTTACCCGCACTGGGGCGATTTATAGCAGCACCTTTTCCCGTACCTTCTGTCATTACTGAAGTCATGATATCAATAGTCGCTGCTGATGCCCAAGGGTCAAGAACTTGTTTAGGTTTGGGTGTATTATCGAGAATCACGTTACCAGCACTATCTGTAATTCTCACAATTACAGTAGATGGTGACTGCCAGCCATAATTAGCAAAGGTAGCATAGGCACTGGCCATTTCTAGGGGAGTGACACCAATAGCACCCAAAGGTAAAGAGGTAACAGGTTCCATGGGACTCATAATTCCTAATGTCCGGCAGGTTTCAATCACCTTATTCATCCCCACCGATTTACCAAGTTTAATCACTGGGATGTTTCGAGATTGAGCGAGGGCTTTGCGAATTGACATCGCTCCGGCAAAGCCACCATCATAGTTTCTTGGGAAGTACCTATTATTACCATCTTGGTAGCTGACTGGAGCATCTATCACTGTGCTATCTGGTGCATATTTGCCAGTAGCAAAGGCGGTATAGTAAACAAATGGTTTAAATGAAGAGCCTGGTTGTCGTTGAGCTTGTGTAGCTCGGTTAAATTCACTGGCTTTGTAATCTACACCACCGACAAGGGCTTTCACAAAATGGGTGCGGGGATCAATTGACACTAAGGCCATTTGATTCTTATTCAACCCTTGAGACTGAAGCTTTTCATGCCAATCTCTAACGGTTTCTTCGGCCATTGCTTGGAATTTAGCATCAACCGTAGTTTGGACGCGCATTCCCCCTTTGAGCAGAGAATCACGTCCAAATTTTTTCGCCAACTCTTGGGCTACAGTATTGGTAATATAAGGTGAGGCACTACCTTGAAAAGACCTGATTTTACCCAGTTTAATTGGTTGTTTCAGGGCATCATCATATTCTTTTTGGGTAATCCAATTCAATTCGATCATTCGCCCCAGAACTTCTTTTTGTTTCTGTTTGGCCAATTTCATGCTTGCAAAAGGGCTAAACTCTTCTGGTGCTTGGATTAAACCCGCCATCATAGCTGATTCACCCAAAGTTAAATATTCTGCTGATTTATTAAAATAACTGCGGGCTGCTGTTTGCACACCGTAGTTATTATGACCCCAATAAACTTGATTGAGGTACATTTCTAGAATTTCCTCTTTGCTGAGGATTTGCTCTAACCGAATTGCTAGGACAGCCTCGGCTAACTTCCGCGTAAATGCCCGTTTTTGAGACAAAAATAAGTTTTTTACTAACTGCATGGTGATGGTAGAACCACCTTCTTTTACGCCACCTGCTACCATGTTGACTATGACGGCACGGCCAACACCAGTGGGATTAATCCCGTGATGATCGTAAAAGTGACCATCTTCACTGGCCAAAACTGCGCGTTTGAGGTTGGGGGAAACTTTATTTAATGGTACTACTTCTCGGTTAGCCTCTCCGTGGATGCCAGTTAAAAGTTTGCCTTTTATATCGTATATGTAAGTTGTTTCCGAGGGGAAAAAGTTTTTTATTTGTCTAACATCTGGTAAATTACGGAAACTAATGGCTAAACCTACCAGTGTTCCCGCCACAATAGAGCTTGTTAAGAGTGTCATGGATAGCAGCGTACCCCCAGTTATCTGACCGACTCCTTTAAAAAACTCAAATCCAGATGAATCCTTCTCTTGTGGTTGTTTGTTTGCAAAAGTCCTAGACGACACGGCGATCTCACTTCCTCACTTGTAAATTTAAATGTAATTCATTAAATGGAAAAAGACAGTTAATTTTTTGCAATTATAGTAATCTGACAGGAAAAAGAACAGATAATTGGTTTGTGAACATAACAAACTTAACTTTTAGAGTGGAAAGTATAGTTAATAGCGAATTTCTTAGTATGACGCAAAGTTTCTCTTGGTTGCATCGTGGTGTGGCAGAAATTTTTCCCCATAATGGTGATAATGATCCGGAAAGTTTGGAAAAGCGGTTACTCAATTCTGACTGTCCGTTAAGGATTAAACTGGGTATTGACCCGACTGGGGCAGATATTCATTTGGGTCATAGTATACCTGTACGGAAATTACGGGCTTTTCAAGATGCTGGTCATACAGCGGTACTGATTATTGGTGATTTTACTGCCCGAATTGGTGATCCTACTGGTAAATCTGAGGTGCGTCGTCAACTTACGGAAGCTGATGTGGCACAAAATGCCCAAACTTATCTTGACCAAGTCCGTCCTATTTTAGATTTTGATACTCCCGGTAGGTTAGAAGTCCGTTATAACTCAGAATGGCTTTCCCGTCTAGATTTGGGGAAAACTTTGGAGTTACTTTCCACAATGACGGTCGGACAAATGTTGGCTAAGGAAGGTTTTGCGGAACGTTATAAACAAGAGAGTCCTATTTTTCTCCATGAGTTCCTGTATCCACTGATGCAAGGTTATGATTCTGTGGCTGTGGAAGCTGATGTGGAATTGGGAGGGACTGATCAAAAATTTAACATCGCTGTGGGACGAGATCTACAACGTCATTTTGGTCTAAAACCTCAATTTGGACTGTTATTACCAATTTTAATTGGGACTGATGGTGTCCAAAAAATGTCTAAGTCTTTGGGTAATTATGTGGGGTTGGGTGAACATCCTTCCCAAAAGTATCAAAAACTTCAAGGTATACCAGATAATTTACTGTCACAGTATTTTGAACTGCTCACAGATTTATCTTTGGATGGTCTGCCAGAAAACCCGCGCCACGCCCAAGAATTTTTAGCCTGGGAAATTGTCCGTCAGTATCACGGTGAACAAGCGGCTAATGAGGCGAAGGAGGCGGCAAAAAGTGGTGGGAAGGAGGGAGCATTACCAGAATTTTCTCTGGCTGCTGTTCCTCAATTTCCGGCGAAATTAGCGTTTATTTTAGGTGCTACCGGTTTATGTAAAAGTACAGCCGAAGGTAAACGGAAAATTCAGGAGGGTGGAGTGAGGATAAATAGTGATAAGATTGCTGATGCGGATTTAAGTTTTTCTACACCTGATGATTTATATGATAAGGTGTTACAGGTGGGTAAGAAGAATTTTGTGCGGTTGGTAAAGTAGCTGTCAGCTATCAGCACTCCAGAGTCAGTCAGGGAATCTATTCCCTGTCTAAAAATAAGAATGACTTTGATGTTTTTATTTATCTTATTTAAAATTTTTATCGTTAGCATGATTTTAATATCTTTGCTGATTCCGTCATCATAAACTGTCTATTTTGTCAACCCACCCTTGACGTTGCTTTACAAAACTACATCAAGGTATTTCTAAATTTGTCCAAAAAATTCTCTATCACTCCTGAATATTTTCCCCGTCCTCACTTTCCCTATTTCTCAAATACCTATAAATAAAGGATTTCCAGATTGTACTTCCTACAATTTTAGAAAATTGATATACTACGCCTAAATTATGAAATTTTACCAAATCGCTGAAACTATTGCAAGATCGTTGATAAATAGAAATTATTCTCAATAAAATATTAAGAAAATATAAATATGAAGTTATATTAATTTTTCTAAAATAGAAATATTTAAACTATTTTCCAAATATTCATAATTTACACTTATAAATTAGGGAAATAACAGGGTTAAGAGCAAAATTTTTGTTGTAGTCTATTACACAGTATTTATATGTTATTAAACACTTGTAGGCTTTAATTAAGTAAATCTAATTGTTAAACTACTCAAAAGTAGTCATATTAAACATCGCTATTAAAGTATAATAAATTGGATAATATGTAATAAGTAATAATAAGAATTATGAATGCTGACAAAATTATTGTTCCTTTAGATGTACCAGATTTAGAGAGTGCGATCGCTCTTGTTGATAAACTTCCCCAAGTCACTTTCTGGAAAGTTGGTTTGGAGTTGTTTACTAGCACTGGTCCCAAGATTCTGGAAATCCTCAAATCTCAAGAAAAGCGAATTTTCCTAGATTTGAAATTTCACGATATCCCCAATACTGTCGTCGGTGCTTGTCGCGCTGCGGCTGGTTATGGGGTGGATTTATTGACAATTCACGCAACTTGTGGTAAAGATGCTCTTAAAGCTGCGGCGGAAGCGGTGCAAATTGGGGCGGAAAAAGCCGGGACAAAACCACCTCAGTTAATCGCTATTACGTTGTTAACCAGTATTTCGGCGCGACAATTGGCGGTTGATTTAAAAATACCTTTAGAATTGCCAGAATTTGCTTTAGAAATGGCACTGTTGGCACAGAATTCTGGTTTAAATGGGGCTGTTTGTTCTCCCCAAGAGGTGCAACAATTAAGAGCAAGTTGTGAAAAAGACTTTTTGCTGGTTTGTCCAGGGGTGCGGCCAACATGGGCCGAGAAGGGAGATCAAAAGCGATCGCTCACTCCCTCTCAAGCTATCACAGCGGGTGCAGACTATCTCGTTATCGGTCGTCCCATTACTGCGGCGGCTGTTCCTGAGTTAGCTTGGAATCAGATTTTAGAGGAGTTGAAGATATAATCTGATTATCAAGATAGTTCTTCCTCGTCATTTCTATGATAACAAATTCAAAATCAATTGTCAACCCTCTTAATACTATTTTTTTGCCTTTGTTGGGGGTAAGTTATTAAATCAAATCGGTTTTACGTTTTACGTTAATTAGACACCAATTGTAGCAAAAATGAGCAATGCTAAACCCTGACTGTAGTTTAGGAATTCCAGAGGAAAAAAGCAAAAGGAAGAAGAAAGTAAATTTCTCTCCTGCTTTTTGGTGCTTATATTTGATAGCCTGTAATTGCTGGCTGTTTATTTCTCCTGGATTTCATTACTCCGCTGATGCTAAAAATATTCCTCCCAAACCTGTAAATCCCAAAATTAGTAATTCTTGTTCTGAGCAAAGTTTAGAAACTTTAACAACTCAGCTAATATTAGATATACCTAGCTATACTAATCGTGTTATCCAGCGTGCGCGTATTCTGAACAGGAGTGTTGATACTTTTTCCTATATATTAGTTGCTGGTAAACCAGAATTTGAACCTTTACCATTAAATCCAAGTATTGATAATGGGGATAAGTATAACGCCAAAGGAGTAAAACAGGTTTTCTTTACTACCCTAGAACGGACATATATCCACAAAAAACCTGTGGAATTACAAGAATTTCACAGGCTATTTTTGACAAAAACGAACATTGGTTGGACTGTGGTAATGATGTTTACCCAAGACGGTAGTTATCCAGTCAAACCACCTATCGCACCACCGAGAAATAGTAGTAACGGGGCGATCGCTCAAGGTGTTAAACTATGGTTACGGGATTGTCAAGCTGGCAGTGTTCGATAATCATATCATTGTTTTTGTTTCGCGCAGAGGCGCAAAGAAGCAAAGGCGCAAAGGAAAAAATACATGATTACCCTTGGGGAATTTGATTTAATTCTGCTGTGAGTTTTTCTTGATTACGTCTGCGGATTTTGGCGTAAAGTTGAATAGTCACAGCCATGAAAATCACTAAACCAAAAATTAACCAAGCTGTAATATCCGTTGGTAAGTTATTCTTAAATGTCGCCAACATCACAATTACAACTAATAAAAGTGTTGGTGCTTCATTTAATGCGCGTAAACTTTGACCAGTCCACTTACATTCATTTGCTGCTAACTGCTTCATTAATCTTCCACAGTAGTAATGATAGCCAATTAAAATCCCTACAAACCCTAATTTGAAATGTAACCAGGGTTCTTGTAGCAGTTCCATGTTTGTAGATAAGATTCCAATGGCCATTGCTACCGTTACGCACATACCTGGAGTGGTAATAATATCGTAAAGACGCTTTTCCATGATTTGATACTGGTTTTTCAGTATCGTTCTTGCTGGTTCTGGTTCAAGGTTCGCTTCAACGTGGTAGATAAACAACCGCACTAGGTAAAATAACCCCGCAAACCAAACCACAAAGCCAATAATATGAAATGCTTTAAACCACGAATAAGCCATGAATCCTAACCTACCTTCATCAATTTACAAATGATTGCATCTACTCTCATTATCAGGTTATGGTGATTTCACAGCAAGGATGTGGATAGGTTAAGAAGTGTAAATCTTACAGCAGGGAACAGGGAACAGGAGATAACTTTTCTTCTTTCTTCTTTCTTCTTTCTTTCTCCTGACTCCTGACTCGGTGACTCGGTGACTCCTCCTCTAATTCGACTGGGAGCGCCGGACAAATGGTAATAAATCCTGTAAAATTACTTCATGATAATGTTCTTGGGGATAATGTCCCACATTATTAAGTTTAATTATTTCACCATTGGCGACAGATTTAACGAAAGTTTCCGCCATATCTACAGATAACCAAGGATCAATTATCCCCCATTGGACTAAAATAGGTTGTGGCCATTCTTTAAACCCATTTTCTATTTCTATCATCGCTTTTTCTAGTTGAAAATTGCGAATTGTGGTGAGGAGACTTCTCCCAGAAGCAGAACTTTTCAAAAATGGTTTTCTATAAATATCTAAATCTTCATCTTCAATGCGGTAACGACTACCCCCTTCCAATGTTCTATCAACCAACAAAGGATCTTGGGTAATGATATCTCCAGCCAATGGTAAACCCATTTGTTTGATTTTCCAAGGAATTTTTGCAGAAGTAGAAATTGGTGTATTTAAAATCGCTATATTAGCAATCTTTTCAGGATGACGTAAGGCATATTGTAACCCAACTGAACCTAAAAATCCTTGGACAACTAAGGAAAATCTTTCTAATTCTAAAGCTTTAACAAATCCATCCAAAGCTGTGATAAATGCGTCCGGAGTATAAGCAAAATCCTGTTTTTCGGGTTTACCAGAAAATCCGTAACCAATCCAGTCAGGTGCGATCGCTCTATTTCCCTGTGCTGCTAAACTGGGAATAACATTTCTCCAACTATAACTTTGAGAAACTAACCCGTGTAAGCATAACACAGGGATTAAATCAGTTCTCCCAATCGGTTCAGCTTCCCGATAAAACCATTCTAAAGAATCTACCGTAATTTTATGTTCTTGAATTGACACGCTATTTTCCTATTTGGGAATGCAATAACACTGTACAAGTGCTACATTATCATCCTACAAATAGGTAACAGGTGAGCAAATTCAACCTTTGCGCCTTTGCGCGTGCATCTTTCAGAGTAACTTCGTTAACGCGCAGCGTGCCGTAGGCATAACATAATTCCCAAAAAAAGAAAAAAATTTCGCATTTTATAGATAAAGGGGGTTGACTTGCGGCTGGGAATCTGATATAGTTGAAACTGACGAGGAAGAACTATCTTGCCATAAAAATTAATTAAACTCCAATACCTTTTCCTTCTTCTCGCCATAACTGATTTAACCTGTTAGCGGGCATGGTTAAATACAAAACATCTCCGGGGGCGAGAATCGTTTCTAATAAATCCCAGCCCTGTACAGTTTCGTGGTTGATTTCCACATACAAAGGCACAAAATCCGCCAACTTGGCCACATCTTTCACCCACTCATCACAGAAAGGGTGTATTGGTGTAATTGTGGTGGCAAAAGCTACCCATAAATTATCAGCAATAATGCCATTACCAATAATCCTACCACCTAGGGCAGCAGCAGCGAAGGCAGGGGCAGCTAGTTCAGCGGGACTGAGTACAGCTTCAAAGTCAAATACCTGTTGTGCTATACCAGCAAAATCGGGATCAGCATAGTTGACAATCACAGGAATATTCGGTGCTAAAGCCTTAGCTTTGAGAGCAATTTCCAAATTAGTAGCATCATTGCTAGTGACAGCTAAAACTGCGGTAGCTGTGTTGATATTACTTGACTGTAGAGTAGCGCGAAAACTGGCATCAGCAAGGATGACAGGAATACTCATACCTCTAGCAGTAGTCACATATCTATTATTAGCGTCTGTTTCAATTACTACTACTTCATGGCCACTCAGATGTAATTGTTGAACAATTCTAATGCCGATACCACTTAAACCGCAAACAATATAATGATTATGTTGGGGAATTCTCGCTGCGTCTAGAAATTGTTTTAAGCGACTACCCAGGATAAAATCTGTCAGCGTAGCGTACCAAAGCCCAATTACCACAGCCCCAATTAGCATAATGATAACGGTAAATAATTTGATGCTATCAGGTGCATTTTCTACGACTTTATCATTACCACCAGCCCCTGTAATCATGCCGACAGCAAAATATAAAGCATCAACAAAAGAGAGATTATGCTTACTGGCAACATAGGTAAATGTAGAGAGTAAAATAATTACTAATAAAGCTATTGCCATGCCGACAACTGATTGGGCGTGTTTCTGAAATTCCCTAATATTAGCAAAAGCTTTGATTAATTTTCTAATAAATGATTTACGTTGTGGACGAATGCGGGGTTGAGTGCCAATAATTAAGCGATCACCTACTTTTAATTGTTGATCTAATAACACTGCTGAAACTACATTCATTTTCCCTTGGATAGGGACATAATAAATCAGCATTCGCGTTGGATCTTCCCATAAACCGCTAATTTTTCTACCCTTCCAAGCATGATTTTCGTGAATATATTCTTCTTGAATTGGCCAAGTTTGCTCAAGTAATTTAATTTGGCCAATGGCTTTGTTTCCTAAAGCGGCAAAGGTAAATACTGGTGCGGCTAAACCCACAACACTCAAACTTAAATGATTTGACAAAGTTTGATCAAGACGTTCACCTAAATTCGTATTATAAAAACGGTTAATAATCCGAATTTGGGGATTAAGTACCCGTGCTTGCATCATGATTGATAAATTTAGGGCATCATCAGAAGTCGCAATTACTAAAGTATGTGCTTCGGTAATTCCCGCTGCTTGCAAAGTGGCAACTGCCTGTAACTCACCAACAATTACATTAGCAGCAGTTTCACCAGCAACGGGTTTGCGATGAATACCTACTACTAAAGCCCCATGTTCTCTCAGTAACCGAAATATTTTATATCCGGTACGCCCTAAGCCGCAAACAATAATTCGAGGTTTCATAAAACCGCAGCATAAAATTTATATAAATGGCTACATAGGGGGTGCTGAAAAAGTTGTCTGTGAGGGCTAGGAGTCAGGAGTCAGGAGTCAGGAGTCAGGAGGAAGAATTAGAAGAAGAGAAGAATAGTATTGAATCTGGTCAAGTGATAGGTTTTTGCTGATTTCAACCCTTATTCCTTGCACCTGATTCACCTTTTTTACCTTCAAACTCTTGATATATCTCAGTTCTAGGTTTATTCAGCAGCCCCTACATATCAATTATCAAAAAAGAATTCAGGAGTTGGAATTGAATTCAATAATCTCTATTCTTGCTTAACTAACGGGATAATAACTGTAACTGAACACACTATAGGGATAAGATCCCCGACTTCTTAGAAAAGTCGGGGATCTGACTCTTGCAGAAAATTAAAAATAATTAGAAAATGCACATAATAATCCGACAACCCTCTAACTAATGCGGGAAAGCATAAGTTAAGAGGGGATGTCGAAAACGAACAAATTATGTGACTAAATCGGCATTGGCAGAAGTGCGTTTCAGCATGAATACAGCCACAATAATTCCCACAATGGCTAATCCCGCAGTTGGATAAAAGAAATTAGTGTAACTGCCGAAAATGTCTCTAATTTTGCCAGCTAATAAAGTTCCACCCAAAGCCCCCATACCGTAAGCAGTGAAGACAATACCGTAATTTTTGGCATAGTCTTGGGATTGAAACATGATTAAAGTAGAAGTGGGAGCGATCGCTAACCAACCCCCCAAAGCGAAGTAAAATAGCGAAAAAGCGACTATATAAGTGAGTACACTGCCCTTACCCGCACTCAGCATCATAATCGAACCAATCAAAATTAAAACAAAGGAAACAATTGCCCCCAACTTTGGCGTAAATTTGTCCGTAAACCACCCAAAAAACAACCGTCCCGCACCATTAAAGACAGCAAACAGAGAAACTGTATTTGCGGCTGTGGCTGCATCTAATTTAATAATTTCCTGTGCTAGAGGACTAGAAATACCAATAGCTGCCAGTCCCGCAAAAGAACCAATGGTGTAGCACAACCACAAGCCATAAAAACTGGAAGTCTGAAGAATTGATCCTGAAGTTGTCGTGTTAGAATTCGCTTGAACAGCTACAGGTGGAGTCCATCCTTCTGGCTGCCAACCTGGAGGAGGAGTTGTGAGGACAGTAGAAATAGCCGTAATAATAGCTGCAAAAGCAATACCTAAAATTACAAAAGTTTGCTGAACTCCAACAGCATCTATCAGAAACTTGGCCAAAGGTGCAGTAATTAAAGGTGACAAACCAAATCCAATCACAGTAGCGCCCACAGCCAAACCTTTTTTATCAGGAAACCACTTAGCCACCACAGCCAATGGTACACCGTAAGTGATACCCACACCCATACCAGCAATCACACCATAGGTAATAGTTAATGTGGGAATATTGCCACCCAAACTAGAGAGAATATAACCTACTGCCGTAATTAACCCACCAACACCTGTAATCAAACGAGTATCAAAACGATTGATATAAAAGCCAGTGATTGGCATTAAAATTGCGAATACAACCAGCAGCACCGTAAATGGTAATAGGCTATCAGTTGCACCCACACTAAGAAGTTTTTCCAAAGGTTTTCTAAAAATACTCCAAGAATAAACTGTACCCAAGCACAGTAAAACAGTGATACTTAGAGGTATCAGTAGCCATCGCCCTTTCTCCGCAGGCATACCAAATAATTGTAGTTTTTCCATTTGTTGTTATGTGAGGTGAATATTTGACACTCCCCTGGCTAAAGCCGAGGGGATTCTACATTCATCGTCAAAACTTGGCTCAACCAGGCTTGCACCAAGTAGAGTAGTGGCTTCAACTCCTGTAGCGTTAATTTGGGGATGCCCTCCCCTATTTTTTGCCAGATTTAGAATATTAACTGCGGCATTTGTATCTCTATGCAATTCGCATCCACAACTACAATTATGGGTACGAGTTGATAGAGATTTTTTGACAATTACGCCACAACTGGAACACTTTTGAGAAGTGTAATGAGGTGCTACGGCCATAGCAATTTTGTCAAATTTAATCGCAAAATATTCTAGCCATTGCCTAAACAAATACCAACTAGCGTCACTAATTGATTTTGCTAAACAATGATTTTTCACCATATTTGAAACCCTTAAATCTTCATAA
>NZ_VIKZ01000073.1:0-16723 GCF_009711985.1 Dolichospermum sp. UHCC 0260
TAAGAAAATTTCTAATCATAAACAATTATTAGCAGATGAAGATTTTATCAATACTTCCCGACAATATTTAACAGTTAATACTCCTTTAAAAGATTTGATGTTTCGTCATACCCGCGATACATTGAGACAATATTATCAACGTGGATTATTAGCCCAAGATATTCCTAGTAGAATTGTGCAAGATAATGCCATTAGTTTAGAAATTAACCGTGAAGTTCCGCTTTATCAAGCTGTTAGTAATTATGTCCGTCATTTTTACAGACTAGCACAAAAAGATCAGCGTACCTGTCGCGGTTTTTTAATGACTTTGTACAGGAAACGTTTAACCAGTTCATTCTACGCTATCAAAGCATCTTTACAACGGGGTTTAGATTGTTTATTAACTAAACAAGGCAGTTTTATTACAGAAGATGATTATGCCGATATTGATGAAGCTAATGATGCAGTAATTTCGGGAATGGAATCTTTCTTTGAAGAAGTAGACCCCCAGGAAATTCAATATTTAGAAGATTTATTACAGCAATTTGAAAATACAGGAGAAGATAGCAAACTTTCCCATTTTATTCAGATCTTACGTCAAGAATTAAGCCAAAGAGAAAGTGCTATTGTTTTTACTCAATACACAGATACAATGGACTATTTACGAGATGCTTTAAAAGAATTATATGGTAGTCAAGTAGCTTGTTATTCTGGACGTGGTGGGGAATTATTAAAAGTTAACACTCAACATTCAACAGGGAACAGTGAACCTACTTGGTGTGTAGTTCCTAAAGAAGAAATTAAATGCAAATTTCGCCAGGATGAAATTAAAATTCTACTTTGTACGGAATCTGCATCAGAAGGATTAAATTTGCAAAATTGTGGGGTATTAATCAATTATGATATGCCCTGGAATCCCATGCGAGTAGAACAACGGATAGGCAGAATTGATAGAATTGGACAAAGATATACTACTGTCCGCATTCACAATTTTTATTATGATGGCACTGTAGAAGCAAAAGTTTATAGAAAATTGCGCGATCGCATTAACGCCTTTGCTACAGTTGTTGGTAATCTCCAACCCATTTTAGCTAAAGTTCCCACTTTCATTGAACAAGCTGCGATGAGTGCAGATCCAGAAGAAGAGGATGTATTAATGTCTGAGTTTGACTCGGTATTAAACGCACCTCTCCGTTCAGGAATTGAAGCAATGGTAACAATGGATTTAGATGCTGATTTAGCGGAAATTCAAAAGCCTATTCCACCTACTCCTTTTACACCAGAAACCATTGAACATTTATTTACCACATCAACAATTTTAAAATCTACTGGGGTGATTTTTCAGCCAAAAGACGAAAAAACGTGGCTATTTACCTATAAAAACCGGGAATACATGATTACTTTTTACCCAGATGTATTTGATGAAATACCTTCTTTAATTCTCATGAATTTTGGAGAACCCTTGTTTGCAGAATTGTTGCGGTTAGTTCAGAACCAGGGGAAACGCAGCTAATTTTTTTGACAAAATGTAACTTATCAGGAGAACACATCTGTGCTTTAGACAAAAAATAGAGAATGTGGGGGTTGACATTCGGTTTTAAATTTGTTATCATAAAATTGATAAGGAAGAACTATCATAAAATAATTCTGTAGATTGGGGATGATGGGAGGAAAACCAATACCTAATTCCTGATGTTAAAGACTTAAATAAATAAAATTAACTTATTTTGAACTTGGTTTGAGCATTTACGTTAATCTTGTAGCTGTAATCGTTTATTTAACTTGATTCAGAAGTCACTAGATAATGAATTTTTGCCAAACATGATTTTAATTACAGATTGATTATGTTGAATATAGCTGATTTCCCGTGGCTGACGACGATTATTTTATTTCCCATAGCCGCGTCACTGCTGCTTCCTATCATCCCAGATAAAGACGGAAAAACGGTGCGCTGGTATTCTCTCACTGTGGGGCTGATAGATTTTGGCCTAATTGTCTGCGCTTTTTATACTAGCTACGATTTCGCTAATCCCGATTTGCAACTGGTGGAAAGTTATCCCTGGGTTCCACAGTTGGGTTTAAATTGGTCATTAGGGGTTGATGGCTTGTCCATGCCTTTGGTTCTCTTGACCGGGTTTATTACCACTTTGGCGATTTTAGCAGCTTGGCCAGTAACGCTGAAACCAAAATTATTTTATTTCCTCATTTTGGCAATGTATGGTGGTCAAATTGCGGTTTTCGCTGTCCAGGATATGCTGTTATTTTTCCTGGTGTGGGAACTGGAACTTGTGCCAATATACTTCCTGCTATCAATTTGGGGCGGTAAAAAGCGTCAATATGCAGCAACTAAATTTATTTTATACACTGCTGGTGGTTCGCTGTTTATTTTACTGTCTTCCTTGACAATGGGATTTTATGGCGATACTGTGACTTTTGATATGCGATCGCTCGCATTGAAAGACTACGCCCTGAATTTACAACTTTTACTCTACGCTGGCTTCCTGATTGCCTACGCTGTCAAGTTGCCGATTATTCCCCTCCATACCTGGCTGCCAGATGCCCACGGTGAAGCTACAGCGCCGGTGCATATGTTACTAGCAGGTATTTTGCTAAAAATGGGTGGTTATGCCTTAATTCGCATGAATGCCCAAATGCTACCCGATGCCCACGCTTATTTTGCACCCGCATTAGTAGTTTTGGGGGTAGTAAATATCATCTACGCTGCCCTAACCTCCTTTGCCCAGAGGAATTTAAAACGGAAAATTGCCTACTCTTCAATTTCCCACATGGGCTTTGTTCTGATTGGGATTGCCTCTTTTACTGATTTGGGTTTAAGTGGGGCAGTTTTACAAATGGTTTCTCACGGATTAATTGGGGCAAGTTTGTTCTTTTTAGTCGGTGCAACTTATGATCGCACACACACCTTAATGTTAGATGAAATGGGTGGTGTCGGTAAGAAGATGCAGAAGATTTTCGCCATGTTTACAACTTGTTCCATGGCTTCTTTGGCATTACCAGGAATGAGCGGTTTTGTCGCCGAATTAATGGTATTTGTGGGCTTTGCCACTAGCGATGCTTATAACCCAACATTCAAAGTTATTGTCATTTTCTTGATGGCTGTTGGTGTGATTTTAACGCCAATTTATCTACTATCAATGTTGCGCGAGATTTTCTACGGACAAGAGAATGAAGAGTTGGTTTCTCATCAAAATTTAATAGATGCTGAACCCCGCGAAGTCTTTATTATTGCTTGTTTGTTGATACCTATTATTGGTATTGGTTTTTATCCCAAATTGCTAACGCAAATGTATGACGCGACAACTGTACAATTAACAGCAAGATTGCGTGATTCTGTCCCCACGTTATTAGCAAATAAAGCGGTGGAAAATGTTTCTTTGACTGCGCCGATAATTGGTAATTAATTTATAATTACAACTGGGGTGGGTTTTATGCCTACCCTTGTTTCGCGCAGAGACGCTAAAGAGCAAAGACGCAAAGCTAATCTATATCGGCGATCACTAAACATAAAATGTAGGAACGCTTAAGCAGTATTGAGTATAAGTTTTAAAAGCTTTCATTCAAAAGCGGGTGGCGGGAATCGAACCCGCATGATCAGCTTGGAAGGCTGGAGTTTTACCACTAAACTACACCCGCGTGCTTCTGACTTAACTAAGATAACATAGCTTTTATCAAATTGCAAGTAGCTATGGAGAATTTATGGGTTTAATTTTAAGACGAATATATAAATTGCTCAAATCGGGTTTTGATCCATCTTGATTATAAGCAGCAAGAAAACTCTCTTGTGCAAATATCTGGTTAAGTGCTTGTTCATAAATATTTGCTTGGCTGCGGAGTGCGGCTGGTTCAATCGTTATCACTATCGCTTGTTGAAATTGTCCATTTTTATCAATTATTAAACTAGCCAGTATATTTGCTGGTTTCAAATCCTCGTCGCTGGGAAGTATACCAGCCTCTAATTCCTTTTCTGTACTTCCTTTATATTCAGCCAGAACATCTGGTAAAGCATCTGCTATCAGTTGTTTTTGTTGTATTAATTCACTAATTTCTTCTTTCAGTATAGGACTGACGGTAGCTATAGCACCCCCTCTATTAGCCGTTAGGGAAGGTTCTGTTGTGGGAGTTGGGGAATCAGCAGGAATATCTTTGGGAAGAAGAGTTCCCACTCCTAGTTTAACTTCTTGACGATTATTCCAAGGACGTTCACTTTCGGGAATTATTGATGTTGGTTCTGGTGTTGGGTTTGTTGGATATGATTGTTGTCTAACTGGTGGTTTTTCAACTTCAGTTTTTTCAACTTCAGTTTTTTCAACTTCAGTTTTTTCAACTTCAGTTTTTTCAACTTCAGTTTTTTCAACTTCAGTTTTTTCAACTTCAGGTTTTCTAACTTCAGTTTTTTCAACTTCAGGTTTTCTAACTTCAGGTTTTTCAACTTCAGGTTTTCTAACTTCAGGTTTTTCAACTTCAGGTTTTCTAACTTCAGGTTTTCTAACTTCAGGTTGTTCAGATTTATCTTGTTCTGGTAAATTAACACTAGAATCAGCATCATCTTGATTACTGAGTTTAACAGATGCTGATTTTGGTGAAGTTGAAAAAGAAGATTGTGGTTTAATCTTTGGAGTTGTTGATTGGGTTTTGATTTGAGATTTTGGTTCAGAAGCAATTTCGATTAAGTCAATGGGAATCGAACTTTGGTTAGACTGGGGAAACCACGCTTGAAACTCATTTGATGAACGCATTAACCAAAATACTAATAAATGAAGAGACACAGAACCAATACAAACAAAAGTCCATAACCAAGGAGGATCAGTATGTCGTTTGAAGTTTTTAGATGTAATTGAACTATCATTTAAATGATTATTTGTAACGGTTGGTATCATGTTAATTTAAAAGTTGGATCTAACTAAAGAAAGAATTGCCAAAATTTTTAGTAAAGATGGTAGCGTTATGAATAATACATCAGGTTGACTTATAGCCAAAGTATACTATTAAAGAAACACCTCTTTCTAAATTTAGCAATCAGCAATCACAACTAATAATAAGGCGTTGTCCTTTTAGGTAAAATGTCCCCCAGGATTGAGTATTATTCTAGGTTATGATTCTATTATCCATTACTCAGTACCTATCCCATCAGCTTCTTTAGTTCCCAAGTAGGGAAATTTTTTAGCTCGAATCCGCTCAGATATTTCGGTTAGATCGGTTTTACCACCTTGATGATAAGTTACTCTAACTACATAATGATTAACTAATTGTTTTCTTTAAGATACCATTTAGTTATAATTGGCAAAGGTACTAGGAAAATATCCTGTTATAGCTGTTGCCAGGTAGGTGAGAACGGACAGTCATCAAAAAAGTGAGTCCCCAAAACACTTTCAATCTTTCTGTCCCCTGCTATTAATCAAATTAATCCCCAACTAGCTTTGAAATCCTGGTTTTTTAACCCTACCCAACCCCAAGCCAGATCAGAAACCGCTACTCTACCTGTTGGACAACTCCAAATTCGTGTAGCTACACCTGATGATCTCATGAATATTGCTCAAATTGTGGCGCAAAGCTTTCACTCTCAGCAGGGTTTATGGGGTTGGACTTTCGCTTTGTTTCGTATGGGTATTTATGAAGATCTCAGGCATCGTCTTCAGTCTCCCACAAGCCATCATATTTGTTTGGTTGCTGTTGATGCTGCCAGTGAAGATCAGAAAATTATGGGAACTATAGAAATGGGTGTCAGGATTACTGATGCTTGGACTAGTATAAATCCAGGTTTCCCTTATCTATCTAATTTAGCTGTTCACCCCAGTTACCGCAGATTGGGTGTAGGTGCTAGTTTACTGGTTCGCTGTGAGCAAATCTCCCAAGAATGGGGATTTCAAGACTTGTATCTCCATGTTTTGGAAAACAATCATCAAGCCCGTCAGCTTTATTTTAAGTTGGCATATCGGGTATATAAAGTTGAATCCCCTTGGAATGCACTTTTTCTCAGTCGCTCACGTCAGATATTACTACATAAACGAATATAGCAGGAGTCACTGAGTCAGTTTTTGTATTGATCAGTTTGAATTTTTTTCCCCGCAGAAATAGTTGTTAATATTCCAGATGAAGCTTTTGCTATTTTGGTTGGTGTGTTGACACAAACTGCAATAATAGTTCGCCGCATAGGTATTGATCTTGATAATTAATGGAGAATAATTATTCCCTATTCATGTAAAGCAATTTGTATTCGCTCTGTTGTGCGCGTGTTTTCTGCTGGTGTGCCGATAGTGATTCGTAAGCCATTGGGTAGAAGTCTAATCAGAGTCCCCTGACTTCTGAGTTTTTGGTTAAGATTTGTTAAAATTGTAACTAGTGAGTGAGCATCATCAGTTTTAACACGCAAGTAAATAAAGTTGGTGGTGCTGGGTGTAATTTCTAGATTCGGGTGTGTTGATAAAGCTGTGATCATTTTGGTTCTTTCACTCAGGGTTTGGGGAATTGACTCTAGTAAAAGTTGCCGATTTTCTAAAGCTATGAGGGCAGCAGCGATGGAAAAGCTGGGAAGATTGTAAGGAAGACGGACTTTTTCTAAAATAGCGATCGCATCTGGATGTGCGATACAATAACCTACACGCATGGCGGCAAGACGAAAGGCTTTGGAAAAAGTCCGTAATATTATCCAATTAGGATGTTGTAATAATTCCGCAGCTAAAGTAGTTTGACTAAATTCAAAGTAAGCTTCATCAATAACTACTAAAATTTCTTCTGGTAAACTTTTTAACCATTCTAGTTCTGCTGTTGTTAAACAATTAGCTGTGGGGGAATTGGGGTGAACGACAAAAACGACGCGAATAGGGGGATTTTGTGTTTGGGCAATGGCAGATTTAGCTGCTTCTAAATCAGTTTCAAAATTGCTTTGATTTCTCCCGACTGTAACCACAGGAATGCCCAAAGTCTGCGCCAAAATTCCATACATGGAAAAGGTAGGATTGGCAACTAATATAGCACCTTCTCCTCCTAAACAGGTGGCAATTAATAGGGATCTAATTAATTCATCTGAACCATTACCAACGGAAATATTATCAGCGGTGAAAGTTGAATTTGCCAGATTTGCCGATTCGTTGACATATTGGGAAATGGCATTTTTGAGGGTTTCGTGTCCACCATCAGGATAACGATTAGTTTCAATAAGTTGTTGATAAGTCCAAGCTAATTTTTCTTTGATTTCTGGTGGTAAATCTAAGGGACTTTCATTAGTATCTAATCGGTCAAATTGAATAGCGACTGGTTCGGCATTATCACTACCAGGATGAGCTTTATAAGCGTTAAGTTTGGATAAATCGGAACGGATAAATTTAAGCATTTGTTATTGGTGATTGGTGATTGGTGATTGGTGATTGGTGATTGGTGATTATATACCTTGTTCCCAGTCTCTGACTGGGAATACTATCACAGAGGCTCTGCCTCTACTGTTATGGAAAATGAAGGCAGAGCCTTCTATAATTCATTCCCATACAGAGTATGGGAACGAGAAAATTTTTTAACTTACCTTTGGGGGTTAAAGTCCCCTGCTTCTACAAGCAGCGGGTTTTGCGTCGGGGTAAAATCCCCGTTGCAAAACGTAATTCTAAATTCTAAATTCTAAATTCTGCATTCTTTTAACATTCAGATTTACTAATATTGCATTAATTACAGAATCAATCACAGTAGCAACACAAGGAATAGCGATGGCATTACCAGTTAATTTTCGCATGGTTTGATAACTTCCTACTATTTTATAAGATTCTGGAAAACCTTGCAATCTTAACATTTCTCTTTCTGTTAATCTTCTTTCTCCATTGACTAATAAATAATTATAAGATGCTCCTGCTCTCAATGCACAGGAATAAGGATATACACTGATATTACCAGATTTATTTTCATGCCATATTGTTGGTTGATCATATTTTTGATTAAGCTTGACTTTTTCTAAACGATTTTGGCGAATTTTTTCAGATGCGTAATAAAAGTCAGAAACAGATTTTTCTAATATTTCTGATAAAGGCTGCATAGGCATTTTGATTAATGGCCAATTAAAATTATGATGATGAGTTTGATTTTTTAACCCGACTATCAAAATCCTTTCTCGTTTTTGCGGTAAACCAAAATTAAGAGCATTAAGAATTTGATAATCTGTATAATATCCTAAACCTTTTAATGTATTAATAATTATTTGTAATGTTTGCCCTTGTTGATGTCCTTTTAGTTGTTTGACATTTTCTAATATAAAAGCTGAAGGTTGTTTATTTTTAATAATTCTGGCAATATCAAAAAATAATGTTCCTCTAGTATCTTCAAATCCTTTCAGTTCTCCACAAATGCTAAAAGGTTGACAAGGAAAACCACCTAATAGTATATCATGGTCAGGAATATCATTTTCATCAATTTTTGTAATATCTCCTATGGGTGTTTCTCCAAAATTTTCTAAATATATTTTTTGGGCATTTATATCAATGTCACTAGAAAAAACACATTGGCATGGAATTTTATAATTATGACAAATCCTTTCAATTGCTAATCTAAATCCACCTGTACCACTAAATAAGTCTATAAACTTGATCATTCACTTTGATGAAATATATGCAAACTAAACCTATCACAATTTTAGGGGTTTAGCAGTGCTAAACCCCTACCAAATACAATTATCGCATGGTAACAAATTCCTCTGCTGCTGAGGGATGAATACCTACAGTGGCATCAAAATCAGCTTTAGTTGCCCCCATTTTCACAGCAATAGCGACACCTTGAATAATTTCTGCGGCGCTATCTCCCACCATGTGAGCGCCTAAAATCTTATCAGTGTTAGTATCTACTATCAACTTCATCATGGTTTTTTCTTGCTTACCCGGTAAAGTGTAGTACATGGGGCGGAAGCTAGTTCGATAAATTTTGATATTATCATCACCGAATTTGTCCCTAGCTTGGGCTTCTGTCAAACCCACTGTAGCCGCTTCTGGGGTGGTAAATACGGCAGTAGCTACGGTTTCGTGACTGAATTCGCGACGATTGTTGCCAAATTCACTATCAGCAAAAGCACGTCCTTCTCCAATAGCCACGGGTGTTAAATTTAAGCGGTCTGTGACATCACCAACAGCATAAATATGGGGTTGGCAAGTTTGACTATATTCATTGACGGAAATTGCATTTGAGGTGCTGTATCCTGGTTCTTCTTCAGAACTGGGAACACAGTCAAGTTGGGCATTTTCTAAGCCTAACCCCTCTATGTTGGGACTGCGACCGGTGGCTACTAAAAATACATCAGCAATGATTGGTTCTTGGTTTTCTCCCGATAAGGTTAATTTCAGTCCTGCGTCTACTTTTTCTATTGCTGTCACTTCAGTATTTTGGATAATACGAATACCATGATTCGTCATTCCTTCTTGGATACTGGTGCGGATATCTTGGTCAAAACCGTTCAAAATTTGCTCTTTGCGGATAATTTGCGTGACTTCTGAACCTAAACCGCCCATGATACAAGCAAATTCACTACCAATATAACCAGAACCAATGATAGCGATATGTTTGGGTTGGGTTTTCAGGTGAAAGATTTCATTGGAGGTAATACCGTGTTCTATACCTGGAATCTCTGGTTTAATGGGACGACCACCGACAGCAATTAAAATTTTCGCGGCTGTATATTGTTTACCATTCACTTCGACTGTGTGGGGGTCTACAAAACTAGCAAGACCGGAAATTAGTTCTACTCCGGCTTTTTCTAAAAAGCTGATGTGAAGTTTGGAAAGTCTGTTAACTTCGTTATCTATGGATGTAATAAAATGTTCCCAGTCAAATTTTACGTCTCCCACTGTCCAACCATAACCTGCGGCTTCTTGGAATTGAGCCCGAAAGTGAGAACCATAAACCATGAGTTTTTTGGGGACACAACCGCGAATTACGCAAGTACCACCAACTAAATCATATTCGGCGATCGCCACTTTTGCACCATAACTAGCCGCCCGTTTAGAAGCAGCCAAACCCCCAGAACCAGCACCAATCACAAACAGGTCGTAATCAAAAGTCATAAATTTCTACTTTTTTCACTAAAAATAGACTATTCAACTATATATAGTCAAGTTGCCTAGATTTAATCTAACGTAACTAACAACTGACAACTAACAACTGTACGGGCGAAGCATTTGGAGAACTATTTTTGGCAATGACCGATAATTTATCTTCCAAATGCTTCGCCCCTACTAACAACTGACTAATAACTAATCCAATCACTCCAACTACCAGCGTAAAGTTTAGCGGTGGGAATTCCAGCTATAGCTAAAGAAAGTAAATTTACACAAGCCGTCACACCAGAACCACAATAAACTAAAATTTCTTTATTTGTATCTATATTTTGCCAGTGTTGAGATTGTTCTGCCGGAGGAAGTAGGCAACCAAAAGTATCAGTTATTTCTTGCCAAGGATAATTAACAGCACCGGGAATATGTCCAGCAATTTTATCAATTGGTTCTCTTTCTCCACGATAGCGTTCTCCTTCTCTGGAGTCTACTAAAACTACATCTAGACTATCTTTGTGATTTTTTACATAAGTAAAATCTACAACTTTATCCTTTTGGATTTGGGGAATAAATATTCCTCTTGCAGCAGTAGGAATTATATCTGTAACAGTATAACCTGCTTTTTGCCAACGGTCAAAGCCACCATCTAAAACAGCTACTTGTTCATGTCCTAAATACCGCAATAACCACCATAAACGAGATGCAAAAGCCAAGCGAGAATCATCATAAGCTACTACTAAAGTTTTTTGAGAATTTACCCCAATTGCTGATAATTTTTCGGCTAACTCTGTGGTATTTGGTAAAGGATGCCTGCCCCCATGTTCTTGTACAGGACTAGATAAATCTTGATTTAAGTCTAAATAATAAGAGCCTGGGATATGATTAGCTTGATACTGTTTTTTTCCTAATTCGGCATCAGCTAAAGAAAACCGGCAATCAACAATCACAACTTGAGAATTATTGAGATTTTCCAACAGCCATTGTGGAGAAACAATAAATTGATTATTCATGGGTAACTGGTAATTGGTAATTAGTAATTGGTAATTGGTGAAAACTATTCTTCTTTCTTCTTTCTTCTTCCTCCTGACTCCTGACTCCTGACTCCTGACTCCTGACTCCTGACTCCTGAACTCCTGAACTCCTAAACTCCTAAAATGTTTACACCCCAACAAACGCAAGATGGTTCTTTTACCTTTTTTTCCACAGAGTTTAATGAAGCCTTTCATAGTCACTATGGAGCAAAACAAGAGAGTTTCCTGAAGTTTGCTGTTCCGACTCGATTACCAATATTAGCCGAAACGGGATTTGTGCGGCTGCTAGATGTTTGTTATGGTCTAGGATACAATACAGCGGCAGCTTTACAGACAATTTGGCAAGTAAATCCTCGTTGCCGTGTGGAAGTAATTGGCTTAGAACTAAATCCCATTGTCCCCCAGGCGGCAATTAACCATCACTTATTCAATGGTTGGGACGACAAATATATAAAAATTTTAACTCAAATAGCGTTTGCACATCAAATCCACATAGATTATTTGCAAGCTACTTTACTAATTGGTGATGCTAGAAGCTTAATTCTCCAAGTACATGAATCGGGTTTTCAAGCAGATGCAATTTTTCTTGATCCCTTTTCACCTCCGCAATGTCCACAATTATGGACAGTGGAATTTATCCAAAAAGTATCAAAGTGTTTACACCCAAATGGGTTGCTGGCTACTTATTCCTGTGCTGCGGCCGTAAGGACTGCATTGTTAGCTGCGGGTTTGGTTGTCAGTTCTACTCCACCGATAGGAAGACGGACTCCAGGGACTATTGCTGGACATCCCAAACATGGTGAGGAATCAACTATATCCTCTTTACCGCCTCTTTCACAAGCTGAAGCAGAACATTTACGAACTCGTGCTGCTATTCCTTATCGAGATCCTAGTTTAAGTGATACCGCTGCAATGATACTCAAAAGACGACAAGAAGAAGTGCAAGTTTCTACATTGGAATCAAGTTCACAATGGCGCAAAAGGTGGCGAAGATAGGGATTGAAGACACTCTGCTGGGAATCGGCCTAAATCCTGGAAGTCATGATGGCAGGTGTAACAGAGGTATTTTTGATACTATAAGGGCTGGAAATTGCTACTTCAGTTGCCCATCCTGGCTTGAGATTCTGGAACAAACGGTCAGGAGTCATGTCCATAGTAGCACAAAGAGGATCATTATAACCGTTGCCAGGCCCCCATTCCCAGGCGTACCAGCCAATTTCGTGTTTGTGACATTCTTCTAAGATGGTTTTGTAGTCAATTTCTCCATCTGAACTACATCCACTTTTATTTTCACCAGCATAAGCTCCAAATTTGGAGAACTCGCCGACAATGAGGGGATAACCTAGATTAACTGACTTTTGCAACTGCGATCGCACAAAGTTAGCATCAGCACCATTAGATATACCCCAATAAAGGTGAACTGAAAACAGTAAATTGTTGTCTGGGTCAGCCTTGAGTAAAGTAGATGCAGTAGCATCGAGGATGCCGAGATTTTTACCCCAGTCGGGAGCATCTATTACTAAAGGAGTACGAATTCCTGCGGCTCGCATAGATTGAATAGCTGTTGTATAACCATTAATAAATTGAGTTTCAGTTACCTGATCATTTCCAGCTTCATTGGCAATATTAACTAATAGATATTGTTGATATTTTTGGATTAAATTGACAACATTAGGCTGAACCCAGTAATCAACTAATGTCTGAAGACGATTCCATTCTCCTGTGGCATCATGTAACTCAATCATGGGAATAAGTTGATTATTTATGGCATTGTTAATCAGTTGATCCAGGACATTAATATCTGTTGTCCCTTGTTGAGTTGTGATAGCCCAAACAATTCTGACTGTATTTGCCCCCGTTTTGCGAATTTCTGGGAAGGAAATACTGCCAGTGGGATCTTCTCCATCCCATACAGACATTTTGTTAACTCCGCGCAGAATTACTTTGTTGCCAAGCTGATCATATAGGTTTCTACCCTGGATATAAAAAGTAGTTTTTTGAGGAGTGTTGCGATTAATTTTTTGACGGTTTTTTTTGAACTTAACCAACTTAGCAACAGCTTCATAAGAAAACAATAAATTAGCAGCGAAACTAACTCCAAACCAAGTTAAAAATTGACGACGATTCATAAATAAATCCTTGTTTTAATTGCAAATATTTCTATCAATATTGCTGACTTGGGAATTGTTTTTGAGATAATTATCTAACCAGTTACAACCCCGATCAATTAGATGATCAAAATCGAGAGTTTCGGCATTCCAGATTTCCACAAGTCCATCATCACTTACCGTAGCAATTTTTTTGCCATCAGGACTGAAGTTAACATTCAAAAAAGCATAACCATGTCCTTCAAGAGTTTTAATTTCTTGACCATTTTCTACACTCCAAAGTCGAATTGTGCCATCAGAACTAGCAGAAGCTAGAATTTTACTGTCAGGACTAAAGCTAAATTTAGTAACTCCCGCAGTATGACCTTTGAAAGTTTTGATTTCCTGACCTTCTAAACTCCAGAGTTTAATCGTTTTATCCTGACTACTAGAGGCAATTGTCTTACCATCAGGACTGAAACGAACATTAGTGATATAACTATTATGTCCTTTGAAAGTTTTCAGATTTTTTCCCTCTAAATTCCAAAGTTTTATTGTCCCGTCATGATGACCAGAAGCAATCATCATGCCATCAGGACTAAAATTAACACTACGAACCCTACCACCATTTCCTATCAAAGTTCTCAGTTCTTGATTATTTATATCCCATAGTTTAACCGTACCATCATAACTAGCAGTTGCCAGAATTTTACCGTTAGGACTAAAGTTGACATCAATAACTTGATCTTTGTGTCCTTGAAAAGTTTTAATGTTTTCACCATCAAGACTCCAAATCTTAACCGTTTGATCAAAACCTACAGTAGCAATTGTATTACCATCGGGACTAAAGGTAATGTTCCAAATCCGATTCCAATCAAGATTACTGTTGGGACTAATAGATTTAAGTTTTTGACCATCAATGCTCCAAAGCTGAATAGTTTTATCATCTCCTGCTGAAGCAATGATTTTACCATCGGGACTAAAATTAATAGCCCAAAGAGAGTCAGAATGTCCAATTAAAGTTTTGGGTTCTTGATCAAGATTCCAAAGTTTAACTGTATTGTCAGCGCTCGCAGAGGCAATAATTTTATGATCGGGATTAAAACTCACACTAAAAACAGAATTATTATGCCCTTTGAGAGTTTTCAATTCTTTACCTTCAATACTCCACAATTTAACTGTGTTGTCAGCACTACCAGAAATGATCGTCTGACCATCGGAGCTAAAGCTAACACTAGTAACATAATTATCATGTTTGCCAATAGTTTTGAGTTCTTTTCCATCTAAATTCCAAAGTTTAATAGTAGTGTCTCCTCCCGCAGTAACTATGGTTTTTCCGTCAGGACTAAAACTAACATCAAAAATAGATTGATTACCTGCTTTCCAGGTTTTAATTTTTTCTCCATTTGCACTCCAAATAATTATAAATCCCCCTAAATCAGCCGTAATGATGTTTTTGCTATTAAGACTACAACTAATACTCCAAATAGGAAATTTATGACCTTTGAGAGTTTTAATTCCTTGTCCATCAATACTCCAAAGTTGAATAGTATTGTCTTGACTAGGAGCAGCAAGGATTTTACTATCAGGAATAAAACAAAGACTATTCATGAAATTATCTTGGTTATCTTGTCCTTTTAAAGTGATTAATTTTTCTCCATTTATTTGCCATATTTTGATAGTATTATTTGCACTTATAGCCGCAATTATTTTATTATCTGGACTAAATTTAACATTTCTAAACCTTTGATTATTATCAATAAATCTTCTGATTTCTTTGCCATTGATATTCCATAGTCTAACTGTATTATCTTCACTAGCAGTAGCAATTATTTTTCCATTTGGGCTAAAAGTTACACTTCTGACAGCATCATTATGTCCTTCTAAACGATTTCGTTCTCTGACTTTATAAACTGCTCTTTGTAATGCTAATTTTACAGATTCTTTAGTGTTAGCATCTGTCCAAGTTGCTGATTTTAATTGTCTAGCTGCTTTTATGGCTGCAATCAAAGCATCAAGTTCTCTATTTGAGTTTAATAAAGCATGGGAAGATATACTCAAAGATGTGATTTTTTCTAATTGTATATCCTTAATCATTCTATTTGCCCAAATTCCAGTAGACATCACTGTAACTATGCTAATTACTAATACTCCTCCTCCTATTTGAATCCGTTTTTTAGCTTTTTGATTAGCTACTAATAAAACATCATTTGCTGTTGCTAAAATCCCAGATGCTTCTGCTTCTATTTGTAATTTTTTCTGAATATCTCGCTTTTCTAATTCCTGACTAGCATCTAAGAATTTACGATCTAAATCGCTTAAACCTTTATCTGCTGCCCAATTACGAGCATCTTGTAAACTTTGACCACGCAATAACCGCGACTCATCTTGAAAATTGGAACTCACCCAAATATTTAAATTTTGAGAGTAAGGTCGAATATTTGCTAAGACTTTATCTAGCCATATTTGATTAAATATTTCCGCATAAATGCAATTATAAATTCTCAATTTTCCCTGTTGTTTAACAATTAATCCTGTTAGTCGTAATTGAGTTTGTTCAGGACTATCATCGGCAATTATTTCTCCATGGTTTAATATTTGCTGATATAATCCTAATAATCGTCCAGTTTGATTTTCTGAACTTTGTAAAATTCGATCACGGATAGTTTTTAAATGTTCTGGTTCATCTTGTGCTTCCCAATTTTCGATAATTTGAGTTTGGACTAATTTTGCTACATATTCATTTTCCTGAAACTCTGGAAATGAATTATTAGAAATACAAATTAATTGACAAAGTTTTTGCGTTAAAAATGGTTGTCCTCCAGTCCACTTTAACACCTCTGATAATATTGCCTGTGGTCTAGCAACTATGTCCTCTAAACCTTGCATTAAGGATTCTACTTCATTTAATTGAAATCCATTTAATTCGATAGCTCTACCAATATTAAAAGGTGTGCGATTTTTATCAGCAATTAAATTAGAGGGAGTTGCTACTCCTAATAAACAAAAGGTGAGCCGTTGATATTCTGGATTATCTGCCCGTTGATTATAACAAGCACGAATAAAGGCAAAAAAATCATCTTTAAAACTTATCCTTAAAATACTGTCAACTTCATCAATAAAAATAATAATTTTTCCAGGAAATTCTGTTAATAGTACATCATCAATTAATTCACTTAATCGTTGTTTAGGTGGTAAAAATTCCCGTTCTCTCCACCAAGTCCCAAAATTCACTTTTTTAGACAAACCAAAACCCCGCAACAACTCAGAAACCAATCCTCCATACCATTCAGAAGGTGTAACATGACTACCAATTCTAGTTAAATCAACTGATGCACATTTTATTCCTTCTTCTTTAAGCTGTTTCATAGTATGTACGCGCAGACTCGACTTACCCATTTGCCGCGAGTTTAAAACATAACACAAGTCTCCGGTTTTTAAGCCTTCATAGAGGTCAGAATCAGCTTGTCTAATCACATAAGTAGGATGCTGATATTCTAGACTGCCTCCGAGTTTGTAGTAGTTGAAATTTGTCATACTATTTAAAAGAATGCAGAATTTAGAATTTAGAATTTAGAATTTAGAATTT
>NZ_VIKZ01000074.1:0-16868 GCF_009711985.1 Dolichospermum sp. UHCC 0260
TCCAGTGGTATTTTGTTTGGAAAAATTGGCTTGGGGTGCAGTTGCTTTATCTTTGATGTTAATTGGAATGCGACTTTCCCAACTAAAATCTTGGCGGAAATTACCAGAAGCGGGGAGTAGTGTGTTCATTAAAATGCTATTAGTGCCGATGATTTTAGGTAGCACTCTCTCATTTTTTGGTGTTACTGGTAATGCAGCACAGGTGATAGTTTTGCAAATGGGTATGCCTCCAGCTTTGGCTACATTGGTAATAGCAGAAACCTTTGATTTAGATAGAGATTTGGCTGTTACTGCTTTAGCTATGGGGATGATAGTTTTGTTGTTTACTCTTCCTGTTTGGTTATGGTTATTTTAACAAAAAGTGAAAAAGTAGAGACGTTACATGAAATGTCTCTACAAAAATTCTGGATAATATTTGGATTATGTGACTACTAAATTCAGCTTTTTTGCCAGTTCGGAAGGACTAATAGATTCGTAATGTTCAAAAGGTTGATGAATCCAAGGATTATCAGCCAGATAATCAACGTGATAATCAGGAACAACAACTGAACAAGCTTTATACCAAATTACAGCGGTGCGAATTTCTTGAATGGGAAAATCATGATGTTTCTGTAACCAGGGAACTGTTTCTTGAATAGTGAGACCAGAGTCTACTAAATCATCTACTAGCAAAATCCGTGAACCTAAATTTTCACTAGTCATGGTTAATTGACGAGAAATAATTAAATTACTTCTTTTATATGTCCCCGCGCCGCTGTAAGATGAAGTAGATAAAATTGCTAATGGTTGATTGTATATGCGGGAGAGAATATCTCCTACTCGCAGTCCCCCTCTAGCTAAACAGACGATTTGGTTAAATTCCCAACCCGATTGATAAATCTTTACAGCCAGTTGTTCAATTTTGTGGTGATAATCTGACCAAGAAATGTAAAGGTCTGACATAAGAGTAAAATAAGTGTGTTAATAATTGTTAGTTATCTATTGTCAATTGTCAATTAATAAGGGTGTAATTTATGGTTAAGGATAATGGTGATAATAACGATTTTCCTAAGTCGCTAACAAGTGAAAAATTAGATTTTAAAACTAAATTAGCTTATGGTGCGGGAGATTTGGGACCAGCGATTACTGCAAATATTGCTGTATTTTACATGATGGTTTTCTTTACCAATGTGGCAGGAATTCCAGCGGGTTTGGCAGGTAGTATTTTGATGATTGGCAAAATTTGGGATGGTATCAATGATCCTATGGTGGGAATGTTGACTGATAAAACCCAATCCCGGCGCTGGGGTCGTCGTCTACCTTGGCTTTTATATGGGGCAATTCCTTTTGGATTTTTCTTTTTCTTGCAGTGGATTGTCCCCCAATTTACTGCTGACAAAAGTAGTAATATTTGGTGTTTATTTTGGTATTATGTAGTAATTGGCATTGTCTCTCAGGCATTTTACACTGTTGTGAATTTGCCTTATACAGCCATGACTCCTGAGTTAACTCAAGATTACGATGAACGGACTAGTTTGAATAGTTTTCGGTTTACGTTTTCCATTGGTGGCAGTATTTTATCGTTGATTTTATCAAAGATTATTTTCTCACAAATTAGCGATCGCCAACAACAATATTTAGTCTTAGCGGCTGTGTGTACCGTAATTTCGGTTTTATCTTTGTATTGGTGCGTTTATGGAGTGCGCGATCGCATTTTAGCTTTTGAAGCTAAACGGATTTCTTTGCCACAAGAAGCCGAAATTCCCTTTTTTGAACAGCTAAAAATTGTCTTTAGTAATAAACCTTTTCTGTTTGTAATTGCGATATATCTTTTTTCTTGGTTAGGTGTGCAAATCACAGCCAGTATTATTCCCTATTTTGTCGTTAACTGTATGAAACTTAAAGAGGGAGATGTCCCCACAGTCATGATTGCAGTGCAGGGAACGGCTTTATTTATGTTATTTATTTGGAGTTATTTAAGTAAAAAGATTGGCAAAAAAATCGTTTATTTCTTAGGAATGAGTTCCTGGATTATTGCGGCTGCTGGATTATTTTTCTTACAGCCAAATCAAGTTGGTTTAATGTATGTTATGGCTGTAATGGCAGGTATGGGAGTTTCTACAGCTTATCTAATTCCCTGGTCAATGATCCCTGATGTGATTGAATTAGATGAATTGCAAACTGGACAACGACGGGAAGGTATTTTTTATGGTTTCATGGTTTTATTACAAAAATTTGGTTTAGCTTTCGGGTTGTTTTTGGTCGGTAATACCTTACAAGCTTATGGTTTTAAAGAAGCTGTTGCTGGACAAAGTTCTTTACCTGTACAACCTGAATCTGCACTTTTAGCCATTCGTATCGCTGTTGGACCCATACCAACAATTTGTTTAATTGCCGGGTTAGTTTTAGTCTATTTCTATCCCATTACCCGCGAAATGCACGCAGAAATCATGTTAAAACTGCAAGTACAACGGCAGAGGACATAAACGCGAATTTCTCACAAATACTCATAACAAGGAGAGGGGAGTAAATCTTGCTCCCCCTTCCCTCGTAGGGAAGGGGGCTGGGGGGTTAGGTCTTTTCACAACAAGTTTGATAAATTCGCATCAAAACTTGATCAATTTTCTCGGTTATTTCTTCATTTTTAAATCTCAATAAACGCAAACCTCTAGCTGATAAAATTTTGTCTCTTTCTATATCATATTCTATTTGTTGTTCATGAATTTTTCCATCTACTTCTATGACTAAACTAGCAGCATGACAATAAAAATCTACTATAAAACCATCTATAACTTGTTGTCGGCGAAAATGTAAACCATGCAAGCGGTTGGCGCGAAGATGTTCCCACAGAATTTTTTCTGCTGGTGTCATTTGGCGACGCATTTCTTTGGCGCGTTCAAGTTTTATGGATTCTATTTTTTGTCCAATGACTATGTTATGAAGTCCGTCTTTTTTCGGTGGTTGGTTGTTCATTTGTGGGGTGTGTTTTTATATCGTGTTTGACCTCTCCCCCAGCCCCTCTCCTACAAGGAGAGGGGAGTAAGATTTCTCCCCCTTCCCTTGCAGGGAAGGGGGTTGGGGGGTTAGGTCGGTATGGGATGTTGGAGGAATGCGATCGCTCTCCCAAACTATAACCAAACAGAGATCGCACCCCATCGTCGTAAAAGAAGCGATCGCACTCTCAAAACTTTAAAAAGAATCGAAACCAAGATGTTTTTTGACAATTCTAATACTGTTTTGAGTATTAGGGGAGTTGGGATTTAATTGCAGCGCATATTCCAATGTCTGCAACGCTTCTTGATATTTTCCTAGCTTATCGAGTGCTATTCCCTTACCTTGATAACCAATATGATTATTAGGATTTAATCTGATAGCTGCATCAAAGCTTTCTAGGGCTTTTTGGCTGTCGCCAAGCATATCTAAACAAACCCCTTCCAAATAATGAGGCATTTCACCATTTGGCATTAATGGCATTAATGGCATTAATCTTGTTGCTTCAGTAAGTGATAACAAGGCTTCTTGATATCGCCCTAATGTGTATAGTAAATTTCCCTTGTCATAATGAGCCATTGCATAATCTGGATTTAAGAGAATTGCCATATCATAACAAGCTAAACCCTCTTCCCAATTGCCACTATTCCAGAGAGCATGGCCTTTATTGTAATATGTAACGCTATTCTCTCTTTGATTTGAATTTACTTGTACTTTTAAACAATTATCAAAAGCAACTGCCGCCTCTTGATGTCGTTCTAGCGATCCTAATAACATCCCTTGTTCATGATGATAATACCCCAAAAATTCCCGATCTTCTATCTTAATTAAAGATTCCAAAATTCCCAATTTTAATTGAAGGGCTGCCTCAGCCTTTGGAGATAAGCTTAAAGCAATATTGCAAGCATTTAAAGCGTCTATATCTCTTTCTAGTTTTGCTAATATTAAGCCTTTTTTATAGAAAGGGTGAAAAGCATAGTAATCATTAGGATTTAACTCTAATGAATTGTTAAAAGCTTCTAGTGCTTCTTCAAGTTTGCCTTGTTCATAGAGTATGTCTCCTTTTAGTTGATACGCTATAAGTAGACTCTCGCTTTGAGGTGAAGCAAACTGTATCGCAAAATCACAATGTTGTAAGGCTTCATCCAATCTTTTCAAAGAAAAAAGAGTAAATGCTTTAAATCTATGAATTTCAGTAGAAAATGGATTTAACTTTTGAGCTTTTTCCAAATTATCTAACGCCTTGATAAATTGCCCTTGCTTATTTAATTCAAGTCCTTGTTGAATATAAATTTTTGCTTGGGTAGGATCAATAAATACCCTCATAGTTTGTCCCGTAATAACATCTTTCGGTGGTGCTTGTATTCCCCCTGATATTATTGTAGATGATGGTGGTAACCAAACATAACCTTGTATAAAGGGTTTAAAATTTGAAGGTGATCTTACTTCCTGGTAAAGTGATTGAGACAATAAAAATCCAGCTTTAAGAGCATAAACAAAGATAGGTACACGAAAACTAGTTTGAGTATTTTCAGAAGATGCTGAAGAAACTAAGTGACTGTAAGTTGCTCCATAGTCACTATCAGTTAGCAAGTTATTTAAGTCTTGCTTTTCAATTTCCCCAATCAAACCATAGCGAAAAGCTGGGGCTGATTTCAAATGCTCTTGTAAATGTCTTTGTAATTCCGAAATCTGAAAATAGCGATAATTGCCTTCCTCTCTGTTAGCAGGAGTCCAATCTATTGCACTTGCAGATAAGATAGACCACCAATTATCCTCAAAGTCTTGCCTAATTTCTGCATCACATTCAGAGTCAATATTATCTTCAAGCGTCCAATAAATTCCCTTAAAATGCTGAGAAAATACTTCAGCTTGTTCTTTACTTCCACATTCAGCCAAAAAAATGACAGACATTTATTTCTCCTTTTTAATAAATGATATTTCTTTATTTTTGATTAGGCTACAGCAAACTCGGTCAACTTACGAGTTTCTGGATCATGAAAAGCTAAAACAATATCTTCTTTTGGTACACCTTCCCTTAATAACTCAGTTGCTATTCCTTCCTCAGTCCAATCTTCTTCAATGTAAATCTTCTCATTTTTAATACGAATATGGACAGAAATTCCCTTAATTCTTTCCTCAGTTGTCCAACCAACTTGAAACCATAAATATTGATCTCTTTGCTCATCAAAAGCTAAGAGCATTTCTATATTATCAGGAGATGCAGAGGAAAAAAGTTGATGATATTCTGTTAAGATTTTTCTGATTAAAAAACGGTAATTTTCTAACTTATCCATTTGGTAATAATCTCCTTGTCTGTATCTACAATGATTAATTTAAGTTGGTTTTCATCCTAATCTCCCTCCCCTCATCCTCAAAAACAACAATTTGATCAAAAATATCCTTGATTTACTTTAACAAACTTTCAATTTCCTCATCTGTAAAACCAAACTGCCGAAAAATCCGTAAAACATAACCAGGAGACATTTCTCTAGCACCCATATCTATAGGAACTACTCTCCTTTTTCCTTCAACTTCACGAGTATATAAACAATGATCACCTTTTCCCTCTCTATGAAATGTACAACCTGCTTTTTCTAATAACTTAATTAATTCTTTGGGTTTTAAAGAAGGTATATTTTTAGGCATAAACCTTCCTCAATTCATAGATTTCTGATTGTTTTTCTTTTTCCTCAACTAACAAAAATTCATGTAATTCATCTATAGAAATAGGAGATTTATAAATATTATCTTCTGATTGATAAACATCTTCAAAAGATTCTATTGCTGCCTTTAATTTATTAACTGCATCTTCTTGAGTATCTCCCTGTCCAACAATCCCATTTTCTAAACACAAACCCACCCAATAACCGGAACTTTGTCTGAGAACAACTGTGTAAAAGTTCATTTTTGTTTACCTATGGATTATGTATAAGCATTTTCTTAACATCAGCTAAAGATACGGAAAGACTATCTTTCTCTTCTTCCTTAGCATCCCGTAAATCTCTTAAATCTTCCAAATCTTCTAACAATTCCGTAATCTTCAAAAATTCCTCATAAGGTAAAACTGCAAATTGTTTTTGACCATTTTTTGTTAAAAACTCAGAATTTAATTCTATCATTTTTGCACCTCTTTATATTCATAAGATTTTCTCCACTAATCATCTGCTAAAGTTTCCAACTCATCAGAAATTAAATTTTGCCAATCTTCATCACAATGGGAATGCAAATGAATAGAAGCTACCAGCAATTCTGAGAGAATTTTACCCTTTTGGCGATCGCTTAATTCAGAAAGTTGTAATTGATTAATCAGAGAAATCACATTCTGGCATTCTTCCTGTAATTCCATTAGTAACTGATTAAGCGTTGAGTTTTCACTGCTAATTTTTTGTTTCGCGAGTTTCATTAATAGTTTCACGATAATTAACTAATTTATCCATTGTACAATTTCCTCTTTTTCTGTATTAATAATAACCAAAGCAAGTTGATTTAATTGAACTACAGTTTTAATTGATTTCCTTTGAAAAAAAGTCTCATAAATTTCATCTTTTACAGCTAAATAAATTTCTTGGGATTCATTTTGAGATAGTTGAATCAAATTACGATATAAAATATATTGTCCTAAAGCATTCTGAAAATCTTTGATGAGTGAAGAACTGATAAAACTTGTGATCTCAACAATAATTTTACGTTGTTTTTGGTTTTCTGAAATTATCTTTTCTATAGCTAAATCTGGATAAAGTTCAACGTCTTCATATTCCAGAGGACAAGTATCTATTGTAATTGTCCAACCGTCTTTAATTAAAGCATTTTTAACCGGATTCTTTTTTAAATATTTTTCATTAGATAGATAACTCTCTATATTTTCTAATGTTCCCCTTAAATAACAAATAACTCTTTTTTGAATTTCCAATAGCTCATCAGAAGTAGCATCTCTACCAACTTTCTCAAAAGACTTAAAACCATGTGTTAAGTCTTTTCTATGATCTTTAATTCGTTGTAAATCCTTACCATTTCCAGTTTTTCTAGCATTAGTCTTATATGAAAATCCATACATTTCGGCTATATCTTTGATTCTTTGTCCATCAATATTTCCTGAAAATAATCTATCTCTATTAAAAGTAGCTGATATGATATCAACCGAAATATTTTGAACTGTAACTAAAATATCTTTAGTAGATTTATTATCTTTATCTTTTAGATTATCAATAACAATCTTTTTAATTTCGTCTCTTACATCATCGAAAGAAATATTTTTAGTTTTTAATTCATCAAATATTGTTTCAATTGCATTACGCATTGTAGATTCAACTAGATTATATAGTAACAAAAATCCTGTTGCTTTAAGAGTTTTTTCTAAATCATTGTTTATCGGTTTGATTTTTGTATTGTTTGTATTACCCATACTTAATTGAATTGAACCTTGCTCTAAATTTTTCAATAATATAAAATATCGTCTTACTTCTTGAGCGCGTTTATCAAAATCTTCAAATAATGTACTTCTCATGAATTACCTAAAAGCTGATCACGAACATAATAAATACGATTAATTACTTTGTTTTTAGAACTACTCGCATTAGAATTGGTATAATCTTTAAATTCTTTAGAGTTTAAAAACTCAATTGAATTGGGAACTATATCTGGATTTATTCTTAACGCTAAAGCAATACCTACAGTAATTGATTCAAACTTAATTCTAGTTGTAGGTTCATAGGATTTTTTTATTTTGATATAGGTATGTAAAGCATCAGAAAAATACTTTTGAACAAAATTTAACATTAAATAAAATTCATTTTTAGCTGCATTAATATCTAATGTTTCAGACTTATTCTCTTGCTCTAAATAATCATCCAAAAATTTATGAATATCACTTTTCCCAGGATAATTTTCATAATTATTCAGAAATGCAAAAAACCGGAGAACAAATTCTTGGGGATCTCTCTTATTTATCTGAGTTGGAGTAAAAGAACATAAATCTCGAAATTGTTGATATTTTGATAACTCTTCGATTATATCCAAAAACTTTCCTGGTCGAGATCCTCTGCGTTTCTCCATTTCATTCAATTGAACACTACCAGTATTAAGTCTCTCAAAAATATCCCTTCTAATTTCTTCACCTGAATGTTCGGTTAATTGAATCATTCTCATGGTAGTTCTGTTAAAACGTCTTTGACGTGGTAGCGGTAAATCTTGAAAAGTAAACCCATTGAGGCTTTCTAATTTATTTAGATTTTGTAATCTAAGCTCATTGTTAATGAACTTAGCTAAAGTCCGAATACGTTGTGTACCATCTATAATTTCTAATCGTGCTAAATCTTCTGTACTTGATATATCCGCAACAAAAATATAAGGGATTGGTAAACCTAACATCACAGATTCAATGAATTTTGATTGTCTATCTTCATCCCAAGCTATTTCTCGTTGATAATCTGGAATAAACAATTCATTTTCATCTTCCTTCTCCCCATCTAAATATTTTTGCACAATTACTTCGATAGGATATTCTAAGGTGTTGTAGTCAACACGCTTTGTTTTGTCACGAATTTCCGCTTCAGCATTTTCTTTGCGTTGATCTGTAATTTCTAGTTGATTTACCATAGTTGACAATCTTTTTCGTTAACGTTTAAAATTAGAGATTTGTTGATTAAATGAGTTAGTATAACTACATTTTATCACTTTATCACTGAAATAGCTTAATTTAGATAGAGTAAAAAATCTTAACAATTAGATTAAATATAAACTTCTTAAAATCAAGGTGAGTCATCAAGACTCACCCCAATTACATTATACCAACAAAGCCTGTTCCTCCTTACTAATCACCCTCCCCTCATTCTCAAAACCAACAATTTGATCAAAGTTCAAATAGCGATACAAATCATCAGCAAAAGGATGAATTCTTTCAGCGACAATATCCAAATATTCCTGCACATTAGGAAGCCTTCCCAATAATGCACAAACCGCTGCTAATTCCGCCGAACCTAAATACACTTGAGCGCCTTTACCCATGCGATTATTGAAGTTACGAGTCGAGGTAGAAAACACCGTTGTATTATCATCAACTCGCGCCTGATTTCCCATACATAAACTGCATCCTGGTATCTCAGTTCTCGCCTTTGCAGCCACGAAAACATCATACACACCTTCCGCCTTTAATTGGTGTTCATCCATTCTTGTAGGAGGTGCAATCCACAACCGCGCTTTTACATCTCCTGCACCTTCTAAAACCTTCGCAGTTGCTCGATAATGGCCGATATTTGTCATACAAGAACCCACAAAAACTTCTTGTACAGGATCATTGGCAACTGCCGATAATAACTTAACATTATCTGGGTCATTGGGAGCAGCAACAATTGGTTCTGTGATTTGGCTTAAATCAATTTCAATTATTTCTGCATATTCGGCATCAGCGTCAGCAGATAATAATACTGGATGATCTAACCATTCTTGCATTTTTGCCACCCGGCGCATAATAGTTCTGGCATCACTATAACCCCGGGCTACCATATTAGTTAAAAGGGCAATATTGGAACGTAAATATTCCGCAATTGTTTCTTCGCTTAATTTAATTGTACAACCAGCACAAGAACGTTCTGCGGAAGCGTCAGTTAATTCAAAAGCTTGTTCAACTTTCAAATTTGGTAAACCTTCAATTTCCAAAATCTTGCCAGAGAAAACATTTTTCTTGTTCTGCTTCTCGACAGTTAACAAACCTTTTTGCATAGCCACATAAGGAATGGCATTGACAACATCCCTTAAAGTAATTCCTGGTTGTAATTCTCCTGTAAATCTGACCAAAACTGATTCTGGCATATCCAAAGGCATGACACCCAAAGCACCAGCAAACGCTACTAAACCCGAACCCGCAGGAAAGGATATACCCAAGGGGAAGCGAGTATGGGAATCTCCTCCTGTTCCTACGGTGTCGGGTAATAACATCCGGTTTAGCCAAGAATGAATGATACCATCACCAGGACGCAACGCCACACCACCACGGGAGGAGATAAAGTCGGGTAATTCTTGGTGGGTTTTAATATCCACAGGTTTGGGATATGCGGCTGTATGACAGAAACTTTGCATTACTAAGTCTGCACTGAAACCTAAACAAGCGAGTTCTTTCAATTCGTCTCTGGTCATTGGGCCTGTAGTGTCCTGAGAACCCACTGTAGTCATGATTGGTTCGCAAGATGTCCCCGGACGTACTCCAGGCAAACCAGCGGCTTTCCCGACCATTTTCTGCGCCAATGTGTAGCCTTTGCCGGTGTCCACTGGGGCTTGGGGACGGATAAATAATGTGCTGGGCGCTAAACCCAATGCTAGACGGGTTTTATCGGTGAGGGTACGCCCAATTAGGAGGGGAATGCGTCCACCTGCGCGAACTTCGTCTAAAATGGTGTCAGGTTTGAGGCTGAAGGTGGAAATTACTTCTCCTGCGGCGTTGAGAACAGTTCCTTTGTAGGGATAAATGGTAATTACGTCACCGGTTGCCATTTTGCTGACATCGCATTGAATGGGTAATGCACCGGCATCTTCGGCTGTGTTAAAAAAGATGGGAGCGATCGCACTTCCTAAAATATAACCTCCCGCCCGTTTGTTTGGCACAAAGGGAATATCATTGCCCAAATGCCATAATACAGAATTGATTGCAGACTTGCGAGAAGAACCTGTACCCACGACATCACCAACGTAAGCAACGGGAAATCCTTTTTTCTTCAACTCTGCAATGGTTTCTAAACTTCCTGGTTGACGAGTTTCTAACATCGCCAAAGCGTGTAAAGGAATATCTGGTCTGGTTGTAGCGTGGGTTGCCGGTGATAAGTCGTCGGTGTTGGTTTCTCCGGGAACTTTGAAAACCGTAACAGTGATAAATTCTGGTAATGTGGGACGCAACGTAAACCATTCTGCTTCTGCCCAGGAGTTTACCACCTGTTTGGCGTAGGGGTTGGTTTTGGACAATTCCAAAACATCATGGAAAGCATCATACACCAACATAATTTTGCTGAGGGCGTTGGCTGCATAAGCGGCGATTTGTTCTCTTCCTTCTCCTCCCATGACCAAGGGTGTTTCTGAAGATTCTGATACATAACTGCTAGAAACTTGGAGTAAATCAATTAAGGATTGAACATTGTAACCACCAATCATAGTTCCTAGTAATTCTACTGCGTCTACTGGAGAAACTAAAGGACTGGTAATTTCTCCTTTTGCAATCGCAGTCAGAAATCCAGCTTTTACATAAGCAGCTTGATCTACTCCAGGGGGAATGCGATCGCGTAATAAATTTAATAATAACTCTTCTTCGCCTGTCGGGGGATTTTTCAGTAATTCACACAATGCTGATGTTTGTTGTGCGTCTAATGGTAAGGGAGGAATACCCAGTTGAGCGCGTTCGGCAACCTGTTGACGATATTCTTGTAGCATGGTTTAGATTGTGATCCTGTAATGTCTTGCTTTCTTTATTTTATTGTAAGGGAATTGTTACAGGAGTTACTGGTAAACGAATTTGTCAGAAATAGACAATTTCTAGATTATAATTTGGAATAGAATCTTTATTCTAAGTAAGTTATTAAAAACTTATGTTATAATGGCGTTTAGGTTAACAGTTAACAATCAAACCTTTGATTATTTATGAGTATTCAAATTCCCACACTTCAAGTAATTCAAAACAAGATAACCATGCTTGTGTTTGTAACTACTGTTAAGATGATTTATGAACGTTTCGATGTTTCTCGGAGGATTGATGATAAAAAATTAGGATATCAAAGATCATTTTCTAAAAACAGAATCAAAGAAATTAAAAATTATATTAATCAAGGACAGGGTATTATACCCAATTCTATTCTTGTCAATATTGATGAAGGCAAATTTGACTATCAAGAAAATAATAATTTACTCATTTTAGATGAAACAGACTCTCTAGGTCTAATTATAGATGGACAGCATAGAGTCAACGGTTGTTATGATGCAAACCCTGATTTTAAATTAATGGTAATTGCTACTTTGGGATTATCTGTTAAGGATCAAGCAAGACTTTTTGTAACAATTAATAAAACTCAAAAAGGTGTTCCTGCCTCTCTTTATTTAGATTTAATGAATTTGTTAGAAGGAGATATTGAAGATTTTGATGGAGAAGGAGTTAGTGCTGAAAGACGTGCCAGAGAAATTGCTATTAGATTAAATGAAACCGATGAAAGTCCTTTATATGAATTAATTAGAACTACTGGAGAATCAGGTTTTGGCATATCTTTAAATGAATTTGTCAATCAAATTAGAGATTATGTAGAACCCAAAACAGGAAAACTTGCTAATTATGGTTTTGAACAGCAATATAAAGTTTTTGAAATATATTTCCGTGCTGTTAAAGCTGTATTTTTAGAACAATGGGAAGATCCAAAATCTTATGTTTTGAAAACCGTGGGTTTTGGTGGACTCATGCAAGCATTTTATGAGATTTTTAATTTGGTTATACAAAAATATCAATTGTTTAATACCGAAAATACAATTAAAGTGCTGGAACTAATTCAAGACTTTAAATTTGATAGAGATAACTTACCAAGTGGTGGTGGTTTTAAAGCACAAGAAAAAGCTGGTGAAAAAATAGTGAGTAAGTTAAAAAATGCAGTTCGGGAAGATTTTATGGTTATGATTGGAGATTAAAAAAGGTGTCATTAACATTTGAGGAAATTGCTATTGCTTTTAGTAATTGTAATAGTGATGCTAAAAGTTCTTTTAAAGATTATTTAATTAACTTATATAAATCAAAAACAGATTATGAAAACGGATTTATTATTTCTAATGTAAACAATTATATATTAAGTGATATTGAAAAACTTTTATCTAAAGCAATTTTAAATATTTGTGCTGCTGATAATCTGATTAAACAAGGATATTTTAGTTGGGGTTTTGTGACTTCATATTATGCTAATTTTTTCTTAATACAAGGTTTAAATAGAACACAACTTAATTTTACAACTTGGGTATCACGTTCTATAGATTGTGTAGAAAAAGATTATCAAAAAAAGAATATTCATATCATAGGTATTTCTAACTCATCAGATGAACATCAAAGACAGTTCAAACGGTTTTTTGAAAATTTTAGTCATTTCAGAAATCGTAAAGGAATTGATAGGTATTGGAATATCGGAATTAAATCCTTTGAATTAGGAAATGAATCAGAAAGAAGAAATAAAATTAATTATGAAATTTGTAGTGATGCTTTTTATGAATTAGATTTAGATAATATAGAGTTTAAGAAAATCATTAAAGATAATTCATATTCTCCTTTTACTGAATATAAAGAAAATTCACAAAAGTATGATAATTATTCGCGTCGTAATTTAAAATTAGCCATAGCAAGATTAAGAATGCTAACCTACACATTAAATTTTATTGCTGTGAGAAATTTAGAGTATCAGAGTTATTATCAAAGGAATATGAAAAATAGACTAACAGCTATTAATCAAAAATATCCTGATGTCAGTGTATGGATTAAAGAACTTTTTCAACAATGGTTAATTTTTGATTCAGAAATAGTAGATAATGATGATGTATTTTAAGCTATCGCTCACTATTCCAGTATTAAAAAATAACTCAATCCTATAAATCCTGTAAATCCTCAAATCCTCAAATCCTGGACATCCTGATTCAGACAATATGCTATAATCTACCTAATGATTTAGGAGTAAAATCAATGCTACAAATCAATAAGAATTACGTTTTAGATCAAAATCAAAAACCAATCGCTGTACAAATTCCTATTACTGAATTTGAACAAATAGAAGAAATATTAGAAAATTATGGATTAGCAAAACTGATGGAAGAAGTAGAAACTGATGAAATTTTATCTAAAAACGAAGCTTTAAAATATTTAGAATTACTGAAAAATAACAATGTGGAAAGTTGAATATACAAAGAAATTTTTAAAAGAATTAGCATCTTTACCTAAAGAGATTCAGCCTCGGATTGAAGCGATTGTTTTTAATGAATTAGAAATAGAAAATCCTTTTGAGTTAGGCTATCTTGGTAAAATGAAAGGTTACAAAGATAAATATAAAATTAGAGTAGGAGATTATAGAATAGGTTTAACTCTTGATCAAGAAACTCAAACTATTTTATGTCAAAGAGTTGCACATCGTAGCGAAATATATAAAATTTTTCCTTGATTATTCCCTCAACCAAAAGTTGAATCAACAAGAGCGGAAGATCCCCGATTTCTCCTTTAATGATGTCAATAAGTGATGAATAAATCGTAGAAATCGGGGAGCTAATACTTACACTAAAAGTTATTTATGCCTTGTTTGATGCCATTGCCAAGCGTGAGAAACGATATCTTTAATACCTGGATATTGAGGTTGCCAATTCAAGATTTTTCTGGCTTTTTCACTTGTACCAATTAAAGCTGGAGGATCTCCAATCCGGCGATCGCATTCCTGCACTGATATTACCATACCTGTGACATCTTCCGCCGCAGCAATCACTTCTCGAACTGAAAAACCGTTACCATTTCCTAAGTTAAAAACTTCGCTTTCACCACCATTTAATAAATATTCTAACCCCAAAATATGGGCATCTGCTAAATCATTTACATGAATATAATCCCGAATACAAGTACCATCAGGAGTAGGATAATCAGTTCCGAAAATACTAATAGCTTCTCGTTTACCTAATGCTGTTTGTAATACTAAAGGGATTAAATGGGTTTCGGGATGATGATCTTCTCCTAATAATCCTTGGGGGTTAGCACCAGCAGCATTAAAATAGCGGAAACGCACTGATTTAAAATTGTATGCCACATCAAAATCAGTTAATATCCTTTCTACCATTAATTTAGTTGCCCCATAGGGATTAATGGGATTTTGGGGATGATCTTCTGTAATCGGAATAAAATTCGGTACACCATAGGTGGCACAGGTAGAAGAAAAGACAAAATTCTTAATAGAAGCTGCTAACATTGATTCTAATAGTGTCAGCGTTCCTAAAACATTGTTACGGTAATATTTAGCCGGATCTGTTACAGATTCACCTACATAAGCATAGGCGGAAAAGTGCATAACTGCGGCAAAATTACGACTCTGAAAAAGATTATCTAATAAAAGGCGATCGCTTGTATCCCCTTCGATCAATTCTACCCGCAAAACCTGTTCTACCAAATCCCGATGTCCATACACCAAGTTATCAAGAATTACCACCTCATAACCGGCTTGCTTGAGGGCTAACACCGTATGAGAACCAATATATCCTGCTCCCCCCGTTACCAAAATACTAGGCTTTTCCGCTGACATAGTTTCTCCTTGATGGTTCTTTGATTATAGGACTTACGCAAGTGTCACACTAAAAATCTGTTGTAGGGTGCGTCAGATATACTCAAAACGGCTTGATTGTTTGATTCTAAACGTAGGGGTTTAGCACTGCTAAACCCCTACACATCTGGGTTCTTTGTCATTTGGCAAAAGTTTAAATCTCACCCGTGTTTAGTATATCAACAATCTGTTTATTTGCAGGATTTATGCAGTCGGACGCACCCTACCAATGTGCCAGTTGCGTAAGTCCTGTATGAATCTAATTTAGCCTAATATTATTTCCTTTTAAAGATAAAATTTATTCTTTGTTGTCCAGAAGTTGCATGAGTAGAGATTCTCCACGCTATAAAATTTATTTAGCACACCTTTATATAAAATTGGTATAATTTTAATGATTATAGAAAATAGCCAATTGACAATTTCATCATTTAATATTAAAGTGTGGGAAAATAAATAAATTATTAAATAGATATAGAAAATGCAAAATACATCAGAGTTTTATTGTGCTTATTGTGGAGAAGTAAACGTAACTTTTATTGATTTCAGTGCCGGAATGCAACAAAACTATATAGAAGATTGTCAAGTTTGTTGCCGTCCTAATATTTTGTATATCAGGATTGATGAAGACACACTAGATATTGAAATAGATACCGAATATGATGGTTAAATAATTCGGAACAGCCTCATAAAAAAACGGAAGAAGAGAGAGGATAAAAGCTAAACCTTGTGGAGTTGATTGTACCTGCACAAATATCTGATCGGCGGATAAATTCCAAAAAGTGGATAATTGTGAATTCATTAATTAGTGTTAGAAATAATTGTAGTTCTGGTTAAGCTACAGCTACCAAATCCCAAAAATGTTGGGTTTCCTTGCGTCAACCCAACCTACAAATTTTAATTAATGACTACTTAAAAGTATTGCGAAGTTCTTCTTTCATTTTATTTGCTGGGTTACGAGATTCACTTTTTATGTCATCAGTTTTTCCACTAGGTAGATAATTAGGGTTGACAATACTATTGTCTATGGCTTTTTCAGTTTTAGCTTCAATCTTTTTGGTTGCTCTTGAGTTGGGTTGCCACTTCGTATCTTTTATATCTTCGACTGCATTACGAACTTTACTTTCAGCTTGCTTGGCTTTACCCATAAATTGGTCTTTTTTATTTCCTGTGACCTTACCGAAAGTTTCTTGAACTTTACCTTCAATATTTTTAGTTGTGGCTTCGACTCGATTCATAGTTGTGGCCATTTGAGTCTGAGCGAGACTAACCTCAGATGTAAAAGCTGTGAAAATTCCCAGAAATAGAACTAAACTAATGACGAGAAAAAACTTGCGAAATTGTGAAAATAGATTCATGGAATTTTCCTCATTTATAGGTTGTTAATTAATAAATGTCATCGGTTATAGTTTTGGACTTGGTACGGCTGGAACAATTTTGACTACAACTTTGACGCTTCTTACACCCTTGATTTCTTTAGCAAGAGAATTAATTTTATTTAGTTGTTCTTGATTCTGGACATTTCCAACTACAACAATTGCTCCATCTTTAGCAGCCACAGTTAATTGACTAGACGGAATATTAGCTTCCAACTTAGAACGAACCTCA
>NZ_VIKZ01000075.1:0-2184 GCF_009711985.1 Dolichospermum sp. UHCC 0260
GGGAAATACTGGGTAAAAGTCGAGCTTGATTTTCAGCCAATTTATTATTTGCCATTGGTTGTAGACTTTCTTGTTGTAGAGTCTTTAACAAATCCACACTTTCAGTAAATAATTCTTCCACATTAATACCGCCGTAGCTGGGTAGATAACGGCGAAGACGATTGCTACCTTCACCTAAAAGAATCATTGCTCCTCTTAAATTATGATTACCCAGATGATACAGTCCCACGGCAATTTGGAGAATACCTTGATAAAAAGTTTTATCTGGTTCGATACTATCAATCCAGAGTGCTTCAAGAATGTCATGACAAGCATAGAACTGTCCAGCATTGAACTGTTCTACACCTTGCCAAAACTCTTCAGACATGGTTTCGTTCATCCCATAGTATCCCGAACTTCTTTGATAGTCTCCATAGAGATTTCTTGTTTGTCGCAGGAAAACTCATTATCAGAGGTAAGGAATAGCATACAGTGACATTCTTTGCGTTCGCGCATGGGGACGCAAGGACAATTCCAAAAAGCGGCATTAACTTCGGCCTCCTTATCTTCGTAGTGACGACAAGGGCATAAAGGCGCACCGATTTCATCTTTATGCTTGGCTAGTCCTTCGATCACAACTGCGGTAACAGAAGGTTCAGAACAGAAGTATGTTCCCGTCCGTTTGGCATATTGTTCGGAAAAATGCCGCATTGCTTCTAGGCTTTTATCGCTGGATTGTGAATTCACTTCTGATGTCACCATGGGCTGTGCTGTTGATAAATTTTAATGTTTCATTGCATTGTACATCAGGCTCAGTGCGAGAAATCGCCTGAAAATAAATTAAGAGCTTTTTGCAATTGGGGTTGTAGCTCTTGTTCGGTTTGGATAATGATACCGGGATATTCCCGATTAATGACAGTTTCTGCTGCTGAATCTGAATTTTGCCAGAGTACCCAACGACTACCCAGGGGTAAGGTGGATGTGGTAAAGGAGTTTTGTGTCAGCCAAATTAGGGGACAGTTATCCGGTGGTAAGCTGTTTTTTTCGATAGGGTTGGTGGCTGCTAAGGTTTCCAAAACTGCGATATTGCCTGTAATTAAACCTGTAGCTGATGTCCATAATTGTACTTGCAGTTGTTGCTGTTGGGCATAAAAATACAAGGAAGCAGCGGTAATTACGGCTTGTTCAAATAATTCTTGTTGCCACTGGAAGGAACTATCTATGGCAATAATAATTTCTTGTCCCCCGGTAATTACTTCTAATTCCCGCACTCGTAATTCTCCATAACGGGCGCTTGTCCGCCAATGAATTAATCGGGTAGGATCACCTATACGATAGGGACGCAGCGATCGCACTAATCCCGTTGTTGCCATTTGTAAAGGTTTACCACGAGGATCTCCCCGTTGGCTGTCATCTTGTCCGATTTCATCAATTAAAGGGCAGGTAGTCAGGGGTAAGACGGTGGGATAAACAATTGCCCTAGCTTCACACTGACGGGGACGACGACACCAAAACAAACCCCAAGGCGCACCCGTAGCTAATTCTACTGTATGCCAGCGGTAAAGGCCTCGCTGTTGGGTAGGGTGATAATATACCCAGCGATAACTATCCTGTGGTGGAATAGATTCAATACTTTGCTGGACTGGCTGACCAAAAATAAATGGGAGAATGTCTCTAACTTGTAATAAAGTCGCCGATTGTTTTCTCTGATTGTGAATTTCTATCTCAATTTTTAGGTCATCACCTGCGGTTACTGGTTCAATGGGACGACGTTTGACAATTATACCCGCAAGCGATCGCGGTGCAACAAAACCGGATACACCCAAAAGAGCAAAACTGACTCCACTAATCACATACAGCCAGCCAGCCATGGTATTAATCCCTGCACCCAAATAACACACAGAAATTCCCGCCAATACCCAACCACCATAAGCAGGTGCAGCAGCATGGGTTTCCAGCCAATTGTTGATTTTTTTGGTAATTTTCATCTTTCTTTTTTAACTTAATTTGGGAAAGAGGGAACAGGGAACAGGGAACAGGCAAAAGAGCATGAATTTGTTGAATAATGATTGATAATTACTATATCTAAAAGTTCCCTTTCATCCATTACCACTGACAACTGTACGGGCGAAGCATTTGGAGAACTGTTTTTGGCAATGACCGATAATTTATCTTGCAAATGCTTCGCCCCTACTTACAACTAAC
>NZ_VIKZ01000075.1:2430-19274 GCF_009711985.1 Dolichospermum sp. UHCC 0260
CAACTAACAATATGGTTTATCCCGTTATTTGGCGCAATAATTCAGTATCACTCATTGATCAAACTCGCTTACCTAATGAATATACAGTGGTGGAGATTCACCGCAGTGAAGATATGGCACAAGCCATTACAACCATGATTGTGAGAGGTGCGCCGGCGATAGGAGTGGCTGCGGCCTATGGAATGTATTTAGGTGCAAGGGAAATTGAAACAAGCGAAATCCAAGAGTTTTTGACTAAACTGGAAACAGTCGCTAATTTGTTGCGTTCTACCCGTCCCACTGCGGTAAATTTGTTTTGGGCTATTGGTAGAATGATGAAAACGGCTTATGAAACCGTGGGAACAGTCGCCGAAATTAAACAAGTTCTTTTAGAAACTGCCCAAAAGATCAATGCCGAAGATCTACAAACCTGTCAAGCTATAGGTGATCATGGTTTGGCAGCATTACCGCAAACCCCAGACCAACTAATTATACTCACTCATTGCAACGCTGGGGCATTAGCCACTGCCGGTTATGGGACAGCATTAGGTGTAGTCCGTTCTGCGTGGAAAGAAGGACGTTTAGCCAGGGTATTTGCTGACGAAACCCGTCCCCGGTTACAAGGTGCAAAACTCACCGCGTGGGAATGTGTCCAAGAAGGCATTCCAGTGACAGTAATTACCGATAATATGGCTGCCCACTGCATGAAACAAGGTTTAATTGATGCTGTAGTTGTGGGTGCTGATAGAATTGCTGCTAATGGTGACACTGCCAATAAAATCGGAACTTATAGTTTAGCTATTGTCGCCAAAGCTCATAATATTCCCTTCTTTGTCGCTGCACCCTTATCTACAGTAGATTTTGAATTAATTGATGGTAGTCAAATTCCCATTGAAGAACGTCACCCAGCAGAAATATATCAAATAGGTGAAACTATCCTCACCCCTCCAGGAGTGGAATTTTATAACCCGGCTTTTGATGTCACACCTGCTGATTTAATTACCGCCATTATTACTGAAAATGGGGCTTTTCTGCCAGGTGATTTATTAAAGGCTAAAAAGATGCTTTAATTTTTGGCGTTGCAGATAGCCTACGTGGTGTAGCCATATTGGCGGATGATTTTTGGAGGTAGAGCCGAGAATCTCTACCCATGTAAAGTCTCTACAAAGGTATTAAACGGATGCGAAATTATTTTCATCCCTAAAATAAGGCCAAGCTCTCATTAAGAGGGAACTAGGATGCTTGCGGAGTTTGATTTTTACGAGATTGAACCATTTATGTATACATATCAATGGACAAGTAGTAATAAAGCGGGGAGCAATTCTTCAAGTAACTTGTTAACAGATTTTCAGCGACAAATGCTGTTAAAATCATTACAAGAACATCGCTCTCAATCCCAGCGGCAACGGATTCAAATTATGTTGTTAGCGGACCAAGGGATAACTCAAGCAGAAATTTGTCAAATTTTGGGGTGTTGTCCCGCAACCGCTAGACATTGGATACACATAGCTCGTCAGGGAATGGCGCATCAATGGCAAGATTGTCCGATTGGTCGCCCTAAATTAGTTAGTAATGAATACTTACAACGATTAAAAGAATTATTTTACAGTAATCCTCGTGATTATGGTTATGGCTCTCAACACTGGACATTAAATTGGTTACAGAAACATCTGTGCGAAGAATTTGGCTTTGAAGTGAGCGATCGCCACTTTAAGCGACTTCTCAAACAAATGGGCTTATCCACTCGACCGAAACCCAGTCATGATGGACAAAATAGCCCAAAATCAGCTACAGAACCCAAAATATCAATTGCTGACCTCAAAAAAGCAAATACCACCGATTCCTCAGAAATTATACCTATTAATTTTCACAAAGCAGTAAAAGATTCAGACATTTATGGCGCACAATATATCCGCTCAATTAGTATCTCTGCAACAAATCAACAATACATTGGGGTATTCACTAACCGCAGAAGAATTTTATCACTATCTTCCCGAACTTCAATCTATCAACCCTAAAGTCGGCAAATTCTGGACAGGAAAGAATGTTGAACCGGGCATTTACATTATCATTACGGGCAAAGTCAGACTATTAGATGATAAAGACGAATTAATTACTACCCTAGAACCTGGGGCATCTTTCGGTGAATTTACCTTGTTTCCCCAATCTAAATTTGAGCCTTATGCAGCCAGAGCTTCAGCAAATTTACAGTTATGCTTCTTGCCAGAAAAGTTACTATTGCCATTAATAGCCAAGTATCCCCAAATTCGAGAACATTTATGGGAGAAAGCATACTCACTCCTGAGAAACACAGATTATACACCCATAAAACCAAGCTCTCCAGAGAACGACAATTCAGATTCAACCCCCTATTTGACCTCAGAATCAAAAATTAGTAAAGCCTATTTTCCCAGTCCCAGAGAACGGGTGGGGCATTTATGGCAAAAGGTAATGGGGCGCTATCCATTCTTTGCCCAACAGAGTGGTTCTGACTGCGGAGCAGCTTGTTTAGTCATGGTGTCCAGGTATTGGGGGAAACGTTTTAGTGTAAATCGCTTGCGTGATATTGCCAATGTAGACCGCAATGGTGCATCCTTGCGAGGGTTATTAACAGCAGCAGAAAGTCTAGGTTTTGCCACTAGACCTGTCAAAGCTAGTTTAAAGCAGTTAGGAAAGCAAAAATTACCTGCTATTGTTCACTGGGAAGGCAAACATTACATAGTGGTCTACGAAATTACCCCTAAATATGTAATTGTGGCAGACCCTGCTATTGGTCAACGCACCCTCACCCATGAGGAATTTAACAACGACTGGACTGGTTATACATTGTTGTTACAACCGACAGCAATGCTCAAAGAAACGAAAGAGACATCTACACCTTTTTGGCAATTTTTTGAGTTAATAAAACCCCATTCTGTAGTCATGTTGGAAGTATTTATCGCTTCCATATTCATCCAGATATTTGGCTTAATTACCCCCCTATTTACCCAATTAATTTTAGATCGGGTAGTGGTACAACGGTCAGAACTGACCCTGACAGCAGTAGGAATAGGATTGTTGATTTTTAGCCTTTTTCGGGTGGCTATGACTGGTTTAAGGCAATATCTTTTAGATCATATAGCTAATCGGATAGACTTAGCATTAATTGTCGGTTTTATTCGTCATACATTGCGTTTACCCCTGAGTTTTTTCGAGACTCGTTATGTGGGGGATATTATTTCTCGCGTGCAGGAAAACCGCAAAATTCAACGCTTTTTATCGGGTGAAGCATTATCAATTCTCCTGGATTTATTCACTGTCTTTATCTATGTGGGCTTGATGTTTTGGTACAGTTGGAAAATGGCATTATTAGCTTTAATAATTGTGCCACCCTTTGCCTTATTAGCCTTAATTGCCACACCTTTTTTACAAAGGATTTCCAGAGAAATATTCAATGCAGTCAACAAAGAAAGCAGTTATTTAATAGAAGCTTTAACTGGTGTGAGAACTGTCAAAGCCACAGCAGTAGAACAAACAGTAAGATGGCATTGGGAAGAGTTATTAAATAAAGAGGTAAAAACCAACTTTTCCGGGCAAGTTATCGGCAATAATTTACAAATTTTCAGTAACACAATTGAAGCAGTAGCTACCACAGCTTTATTATGGTTTGGGGCATATTTAGTAATTCATAATCAGTTAACTGTGGGACAACTAGTAGCATTTAATATGCTGCTGGGTAATATTATTCGCCCCTTCCAACGGTTAATTGTCTTATGGAATGAATTGCAGGAAGTTGTGATTGCAGTAGAAAGAATTAATGATTATAAGTAGAACGGCTTGAATAATTCAAAGTTTGTAGTGAGGAATTTATTCCTCATTTGAGGGCTGAAGCCCTCACTACGAAATCATCTCCAGATTTTTTACATTACTTAATCTACTTTGATTTATTTTCGTCTAGAGACTTCCAATTTAAAAAATATCCCAAAATTTCTTGTAGTGCGGGCATCTTGCCCGCTAATAATACAAGGACGGGCAAGATACCATTGGATCATTTTTTTTGTGGAGTTCTCCTACTTACTTAGTTGGGTTTCATTTCTCAAAAAAATTCTTCATCAAGGTGCATTATGACAAGTACATTAAATGGGAATATCACAAAATCTGATGATATCTTATCACCAGAATTACCAGAAATTACCAATGAAGATTGGTCGGAAATTACTAAAGAATCACTTGATAGTTTACCCCAGGTTTGGACGCGGGGACTATTATATCTTTTAGTCTTCATTGTCTCCATAGTTTTACCTTGGTCTTTACTATCTAAAGTAGATGAAACCGGTACAGGAAGAGGACGTATTGAACCTAAAGATAAAACCGTGAAATTAGATGCCGCTGTAGGGGGAACAGTTGCGGAAATTCAAGTTAAAGAAGGTGAAACAGTCAAAGCCGGACAAACTCTATTATTATTAGAATCGGCATTAGTCAAATCAGAATTACGTCAAGTTCAAGATAAATTGGAAGGACAATTAAACCGAATTTCTCAGTTAAAATCCTCCAAAAATCAGTTAATTGTCTCCTTAGCAACCCAACAACAACAAAATCAATCTCAACAATTAGAGAAACAAGCACAAATTGATCAAGCGCAACAGAATATTAATACCCTGAAAAATGCCTATCAATTTCAGAAAGAAGAAAGATTATCTCAACTTAATCAAGCGCGACAAACCCTAATTAATAGTCAAACTACTAATCAATTAGCGGAGAGTAGTTTATTAAGTAGTCAGCGAGAAGTAAAACGCTATAGTCAACTCAGACAACAAGGAGTAATTCCAGAAATTAATTTAGTAGACAAGCAAGATATCGCTAAGGAAAAGCAAAAATTGTATGCACAAAGCCAATCAGATGTTCAACAAGCTAAGTTACGTTTAGCAGAACAACAAAGTAGTTATGGGCGAAATTTACGCCAAGCTACTGCCGATATTGAACAGGCTAAATTGCGACTGGGAGAACAGCAAAGAAGCTATCAAACTTTAACCCTTTCTGGTCAGTCAGCGGTGTTAAAAATCGCCGAACAACAGAAAAGTTTAGACACAGATATTAGTTCTCTCAAATCAGATATTTCTCAAACTAAACGCCAAATTGATGCCTTAAAATTTCAGTTAGGACAGCGAGAAATTAAAGCTTCTGTCAATGGGATATTATTTCAATTACCAATTCAAAAACCTGGTTCAGTTGTGCAAGTAGGGACAATGGTTGCCGAAATTGCTCAAGATAATTCACCCTTAATAATTCGAGCGCAAATGGCAACTACAGATAGTGGTTTTTTGCGGTTAGGATTACCAGTAAAGCTCAAATTTGATGCTTATCCGTTTCAGGATTATGGTATTATCTCAGGAGAGTTAATTAAAATTTCTCCTAATACGATAGAGATAGATACAGCCAATGGCAAAGTAGCCGCTTATAACTTAGAAATTTCTCTCAAAAAAAGTTGTATTCCCGCTGCTAATAAATGTATTCCTTTGCGTCCAGGGGATACAGCAACCGCTGAGGTAATTGTCCGTCAGCGACGAATTATTGATTTTCTACTTGACCCATTTAAAAAATTGCAACAAGGAGGAGTAAAACTGTAGAAAATTTATCGAATTACCCCCCTTAGTCCTCCCTTGTTTCCCTCGTTCCCATACTCTGTATGGGAATGAATTACGGAAGGCTCTGCCTTCATTAATACTAAGCCATGGAGGCAGAGCCTCTAGGTAGCATTCCCAGTCGGAGACTGGGAACGAGGATTGGTGCGTTACAGACTCATCCTAACCAATTCATTACCACCAGCACGGCGGCCACCACCAAGGACAGCTACAGCCACCTTGAATTAAATATTGTTCGTCGCTAGTCAGTTGAACAATTTTTTTTACTTCCAGGTCAAGAATTTTAATCTTAGCCATCTTCATCTTCGTATTCTCCTTGGTTTTAAAAAGTCAAAAAATCTAGAAAACCGGAAACGTTGTACTTTTTCGTTTCCCTCCATTACATCCTATTAAAAATAAAAACCTCTGTCTAGAGACTTAGACAAAATAAAAGTGACATAATTGTTTCAGTTTTGTCACTTTCAATAGCTTGATGATAACAGCATTTCACGCACAAATATCCGTAAAATTGCCTTTTTAGGTTGAAAATATCACTAAAAAGTAGACAATTACGGACTAAAAATAGCCAAAAAAAGGGACATAATTGCTGCAATTTTGTCACTTTTGCCTATTAAATTAAATACAAACAAATGCCCGACTTATTTAAGAAGTCAGGCATCTATTCTAATCAAGACTTATTTTATGTACTTTATTGCTAATCTAGCTTACATATATTTGAAGATTTCAACAAGAGGATTAATTTAATTGCAACCAATTAAGTAAATCCGCCATACTGCTAAAATCTAGTAAAGCCTCGCTTAAATTTTCTAACTGATTAACAGAAAGAGATTGAATCCGCTGTGTTGTTTCCGGTGATAATTCACCCAATCGCCTTTTAAGCAGTTTTAAAATAACCAACCGTTCTCCTTCCTGTCTACCTTCTTCTATTCCCCGCTCGTAACCTATGCGCTCACCAGTGGTAATATATCTCATAGTTCGCTCCTGCTCGAATTTTTTATACTCCGACCACAATTGATTTTCCAATGGTTTTGGTAAAATCATCACCCAGTCTATAAAGCGATACAGGTTACGAATATCTTGCTCTTGTAAGCCTAAATCGTATAACCTGCGAATTAAACTGAATTTCCAGATTTTGCGTTTTTGGAGCTATTCTCCCTGGTTTGTGAAGGGATTTTTTGGAACGAACCACAGAGGACACAGAGGACACAGAGGTAGAGAAAAGGAGGTATTTATGTCTTATTTAGGATACATAATTGCAGCAATTATGTCCCTTTTATTTTTTACTTTCAATATAAACAGATACCCGACTTCTTTAAGAAGTCGGGTATCTATATTAATCGAGGCTGATTTAATGTATTCTTTTGCCAACCCACCTACGCTTTAAATAGGGATTAATCTGATGGAAACTCCAGCAATTTTTCACTCCTATTGCTTTTTTCAGCCAGCCCTAACTATCATTCTCTAAGACTTGGAGAATTTTCAGATAAAACTCTTCCACCCTTTTTGCTGCTACTTCACCACTAGCAGCATAGTGATTTAAACCAGGAGAACCATTGACTTCAATGAGCGTATAATCTACCATCGGCATAGTTATATCATGGGTGAGTATATCCACCCCTGTTAATCTTAATCCCATATCTTTAGTAATGTTAATTGCTAATTTTTGAAAATCAGGATGAATCCTTTCAGAAAAATCTACCGCTTCACCTCCACTGGATAAATTAGCACTATCCAAAAGATAGATAATATTATTATGAGGAATCACACTATTCCAATCAATATTTTGCGTTTTTAATTTTTGGGAAATGCGAAAATCATCAAATTTAATCACATTTTTTCTCCCCATGTTCAAAAATTTTTCCTGTTTTTGTTGAAGTAACTCTAAAACATTAGATATACCATCACCAACAACAAATAAGGGAATTCTTTGATAAGCGGTAATCACCTCATCATCCAAAACAACAATTCTATAGTCATTACCACTATAAAACTTTTCTACAATCAATCCTGATTTAATTTCAAAGATTTTATGAGCTACATCATAATATTCTGCCTGATTATATACCTTAGTCACCAAAATGCCTTGACTAAGATTCAGAGGTTTAACAATTACTGGAAATCCGATTGATTGTGCATAATTAAATCCATCATGAATATTTCTAGGATGAGCTATTTTCGCACATAACTGATCAGTAAAAAATGTCTTACCCTCCGTTACTCGATATCCAAGCTGCTTGAGGAAAAAATTACTATAGGCTTTATCTTTGACCAACTCGGCTGAAGCAAGACCGTTAATATTCAATTTGGCATAACTAAAAACTGATCTTTTCCCGTTTTTAAAAGTAATATGCCCAACTAATTTATATTCTGGTTCAAGTAAAACTACAGCCCCTATTTGTAATGCTACTTTTTGGATGATTGATGTGATTGACATTTTTATTTTGCAAGATGATCTCAAATAATTGAATATTGGTATAACCTATACCAATATCTCTTGTTTCTATTTAAGTTTAAATACTGAACTAATACAGTATATATTAGTCCGAATTAAATAAAACCAAAGATTGTCAGAAAATAAGTTGTTGCACCAAGTATTGACAATTTTTAAAATATGTAATAACAAGGTGGCATCATCAATAAAAGACGCTAGTAAATCTTTGGTTAAGAGACATACTAACGCCCTTCACTCAAGTTCTTATGCATAAAATAATCATGCCACAAAATACGGATTACAAAAATAGCACTTCAGAAGATCTCACAATTCCTGCGGCAAGAGAAGATAACGCCTACAAAAAAAGGCTGAATGGTTGGGCTGTAGCCCGTATCGTTAGCGAACGGGAAAAAGTTATTGTTTCCCGGTTTCGCAGTCGTTCTGATGCCGAAGGCTATATTCAACACATCCGTCAGATGATTCCTGATACTGTTTTTGAACTTTTCTTTGATTGCCAACGGGAAGAAATTGTCATTTAAATCTACAAGAGACAAGAGACAATATAAATATTCTCCTCATTTCCTCAACCCTGTAATTGCTAACTTACACAGTAGTCAGCAGTCCATTGTGCTTAAGTAAAGCCTTGGTACTGGGTTCTCGTCCCCGGAAGGTTTTAAAGACATCCATGGGATGCTGACTGCCACCTAGTGCTAAAACCGTATCTCGGTAACGTCTGCCAATGGCATGGATTGCGGCTTCATCTTCTAAGCCCGCTTCTTCAAAAGCAGCAAAAACATCAGCACTGAGAACCTCAGCCCACTTATAACTATAGTATCCGGCTGCATAACCCCCTTCAAAAATATGACCGAAAGCACATAGAAACGCATCCTCCGGCAATGGTGGTAATACAGTTGTTAACTTAGCAATGCGGTGTCGCAGATCTGTCACGGTTTCCTGACTATTGGGAGAATAGCGGTAGTGTAATTCCAAATCAACACTACTAAAATCTAGTTGCCGCAACATAGTTGAACCGCTCATGTAATTACGTGCTGCCAACAATTTTTGGTAATAATGCTCTGGTAATGATTCCCCTGTTTGATAATGTTTAGCCATACCAAACAAGGTTTGGCGGTCATAGCACCAGTTTTCCATAAATTGGCTCGGTAATTCCACAGCATCCCACTCAACATTATTAATACCTGCTGCTCCCAGATAATCCACCTTAGTCAGCATATGATGTAAGCCATGGCCAAATTCATGGAACAGTGTCTCCACCTCATCAAAAGCCATCAAACTCGGATTCCCATCCACAGGGGGAGTTTGGTTACAAATCAAATAAGCTACAGGTAGACGGATAGTAGTCAAATCATTTTCTGTAACTTTCCTCCGGTGAATGCAAGCATCCATCCAAGCCCCACCCCGCTTTTCTGCGGGACGGCTGTAAGCATCTAAGTAAAAATAAGCAATAGGTTCACCATATTTATCAGCAATTTGGAAATAACGCACATCCTCATGCCATATTGGGGCTTGGCCATCAGCCGGTGTCACCGTCACCCCAAAAAGCCTTTTTACTAGCCCAAATAGCCCATCTAGGACTTGAGGGAGGGGAAAATAGGGCAGTAATTCTTCTGCAGTAAAAGCAAATTTTTCTTCCCGTTGCCGTTCAGCCCAAAAGCTAATATCCCAATGTTGTAAATTTTCAGCTTCTGCTGCTCCCTTAGCTTTAGCAAAGGCCTTGAGTTTTTCTAAATCTTTGGCAGCAGCATGATAACTAGCTTGACGGAGTTCTTCTAATAGTTTTTCGACAGAGGCAACATCTTTGGCCATCTTACTAGCCAAACTCAGTTCAGCAAAAGTCTCAAAGCCAATTAATTGAGCTAGTTCTTTTCTTAACTCTAAAATACGGATAATCAAAGGATTATTATCTAATTCCCCAGAAGATGCCCTGGTAATATAAGCCTTATAGATTTTTTCCCGTAAATCCCGCCGGGTACTGTGCTGCATGAACGGGAAATAGCTAGGAAAATCTAAAGTAATATGCCACGGTCCATGTTCTGGTGTAGCATTTTCCTCTCCAGCCGCCCGCGCAGCTTGGGCTGCAAGACTCAACAAGCTACTTGGTAAGCCATCAATGTCATGGTGGGTGGTGAGAATTAAAATAAAGCCTTTAGTGGCATCTAGAACGTGATTAGCAAATCTAGTCGCTAGTTCTGCTAATTCCATTTGGATATTATTAAACCGTTCTCTGTCTTTTCCTTCTAAACCAACACCAGACAATTCTGCATCTCGAATTGCCGCTTTGATAATTCTCTGTTGGGCTGAATTTAAAGTTTCCCAGGTAGGACTATGGCGAATTGCTTTAAAAGCATTATAAATAGGTTTGCTTTGTCCCAGGATATTCATAAACTGAACTACTTGCGGCTGTACCTTTTCATAGGCAATACGTAGTTCTGGACTATTTTTTACACCCATTAAATGATTTAGGATTCCCCAACTCCAATTTAGCCGTTCTGTCAATTTTTCTAGAGGTTCTACTAAGCCGCTCCAAGTAGGCTCTATATTTGCCTCTAAGTCAGTTAATTGCTTTTCAAGTTCTCCTAACAGATAACTAAAAGCTGGTTCGACTTGCTCCGATTTAATAGCCGCAAATGCGGGTAAACCAGAGCTTTGAAGTAGGGGATTCTGATAAATAGTAGCAGTTGCACGCATGGTAATGAGCTAATAGCCGATGAATTAATTGGGAACAACGATTGATTTTTCTTTATATAACTAATAATTTAGCGTTACGACAAAATTTCGCATTGCTAGAATGGCAATCTTACTAAACAGAATACAGAAGTTAGGAGATTATGAGCAATTAAGTAAGGTTTTATACAATAAATAATTGAATCTACCTCAATTCTTATGCCAGTTATACAAAAAAGTTCATTTTGATAGCGTAGCGTAGTGTGGCGTAAACCATCCTCCTGCAACTTTTAACAACTGAATTCCTGTTTGATAACTGAGATACATCATCCAGAAGCTAAAAGCAGAATTGTAGCAATTATTTTCAAAATAATGACTTTTATTTTGTCGAGTTTTGTGGTGATAATTCACCATAATCAATTTTGAATACTTAATAAAGTTATGAAATTTTGACTTTCTGTTTTGCTGACACTGCGCTAGTGTTGTTAAGTTCTGCTCATGTATTAGCAGAACTTAAAACTAAAACAATTGAGTACAAGCAAGGAAGTACAGTATTAGAAGGATGTCTTGCTTATAATGATGCTATTGAAGTTAAGCGTACCTTTGCTAAGTAATACTTTGTGGGTTTGAACACTGATTATATCTGCAAGGGCTGGTAATTGGTAAAATTATCATCTGTTACCTGTTCCCTGTTTTCTCAAAATTATGTCTAATCTTCCCCCACTAAATACAGAAACAATTTGGGCAATCATTAATGATAAAATCGATGATGATACTGTAAAAAAATTATTATGGTATCACCTGGGTTATCGCTATAATCCCATTACAGACACATGGACTAATAGTGAAGTAGCACCAACCTGGAGAGATGAATATCCACAACCACCGGATTTTATTGATTCTCGTCCAGCAATTATGAAATTGACTCGTTCTATTCCTCCAGAAAATAAACAGGCTCTCAAAGAAAAACTCGGTTTTAAAGGTTACAAAATCGGTGAATTTAGTCCGCGACAAACTCGCAGAGCCACATCAGCAAATTGGTTATTAAGTTATATGTTAATAACCACTGGTAAAATTGAGTAAAGTTACTATATTTAGTAATTTTCCAAAAATATCCCCTGCTTCTCTAAGGTTGGGGACAGGAGCTTTTTATCTAAATTTCTGGATTAAATTATTGTTTTATGTCCAAATGTTATGGAAATAACACGGACTTATCTTGTATTTTTCTGAAAAACTGTGTATATTAATATATTCAACCCTTGCATAGAGTAATCTGATCTAAATTTGTGCAACTTGTTTTTTTAACAAACTACTTTAGGCTTAAAGAGAACAAGAAACGTTTTCACAGATATTTGAGAATTACTACCGTATAACACAAATCCAGAGATTTCTGCTATGATCCACAAATTAATTAACACTAACATTAAGAGTTCTCATGTTTTACCAACTCCTAATGAAGTGAAGGCAAAATTACCTTTAACGAAAACTGCTGAAAATACAATTTTAAAATTCAGACAAGAAATAGAACATATTCTAGATTTTCAAGACCGACGTAAATTCATTGTCGTCGGTCCTTGTTCAATTCATGATCCAAAAGCAGCCATAGAATATGGAGAAAACTTGCTAGGTCTAGCCGAAAAAGTTCAGGATAAACTGCTGCTAATTATGCGGGTTTATTTTGAAAAACCCCGAACTACAGTAGGCTGGAAAGGATTAATTAATGATCCAAAAATGGATGATTCTTTTCATGTAGAAGAAGGAATTTCAATTGCCAGGAACTTACTATTAAAGTTGACAGAGTTAGGATTACCAACTGCCACAGAAGCACTTGATCCCATCATCCCTCAATATATCAGTGAATTGGTATCTTGGTCAGCAATTGGCGCAAGAACCACCGAATCGCAAACACACCGAGAAATGGCCAGTGGTTTATCTATGCCGGTGGGATTTAAAAATGGTACAGACGGGAATATTCAAGTTGCAGTAAATGCGCTTAAATCAGCGAACACACCCCATCATTTCCTGGGTATCAATCAAAAAGGACAAGTGAGTGTATTTCAAACTAAAGGAAATGCTCATGGCCATGTAATCTTGCGTGGAGGAACTCAGCCTAATTTTGATGCAGAGAACATTAAACTAGTAGAAGAACAATTAAAAGCAGCCAACTTATCACCAAGAATAGTTGTTGATTGTAGTCATGGTAATACCAACAAAGATTATAGATTACAATCCATAGTCTTTGAAAATATTATTCAGCAAATAATAGATGGCAATAATTCCATCGTCGGCATGATGCTAGAATCGAACTTGTACGAAGGTAGCCAACCGATAACCGGAAAACGAGAAGACTTGCAATATGGTGTTTCCGTAACAGATAAATGTATCAATTGGCAAGAAACAGAAAGAATCATTTTAGCTGCTCACGCTAAATTGGCGTAAACCGACAGCATTTTTCATAAGACCTCGCGGTAAGTGGGAAACGAGCGTGTCTTTAGACCTGAGAGGGATGGTATGGCTAACGCCACGCTACGCTATCGACGCAGCTCACCAGCCACGACACGGGCAGTTCGACAAGTGTTACAGTGAGCTTGCCGAACTGCTCACTGACCACGGTTTTAACCGCTGTGGTTTTTGGTGCATCTTGACAGCCTCCATATTTTTCGCTAGGATAATCGCATTCTTGTGAAAAAGTAAGCACAATGCTTTAAGCGGAGTGTCTAGTGGCTGTTTGGCACAGCCTTTACGAGTAAAAATCTCTTAAGAATCTCAGCGGCTAAAGCCGCTGAGAGTGTCAAGTATTTACACCGTAAATAGATATACCTCTTCCTTTGCGTCTTTGCTCCTTTGCGTCTCTGCGCGAAACAAAAACAAAATGTAGTTGCGCTTTAATTTAAAGTGCAGCTACATGACAAATACAAATGGGATTGGTGCGGATCGAACGCACGGCCTAGCGCTTAGGAGGCGCTCGCTCTATCCAACTGAGCTACAACCCCAATAATGAACCAAATATTATCATAGCAGTATTTTTAGTGAGACTGCCAGTAATTATCCCAATCATCACCACCAACTTCTAAACCGCACAGATTACTACTGGCATTGAGGATAACTTGAGATTTGCTGCCATTAAGTTCTCGCAATTCTAAATTTAGCTCCCCTTGCATAGTATCCCGACAACAAAACTTTAAACCATTGCTTGTCGGTGCGCGGAGAGATGTACCTGGTAACTGGGTAGTTCCTGTCAGTTCAATTTCGTAATTTAGGTTTTTAGCTTGCATTTGCCATCTACCCCAGGGCTGAATTTGCCATTTTACTTCTGAATTCCAAGGAACAAATTCATAAAATTTGCCTTGGTGGTGGATACCAATCATCGCCACTGATTCCATCCACCATAATACACCACGTTTACCGCCACCGGCTGTTAAAGCTAAATCGGGTTGATTAATAAAAGAATTGCAATTTAGCCAAAACCATTTTTGGGGAAAAGCACCACCCCAATTTTTTTCTGCGTATGCTGGAGCATTTGTAAATTCATAAATTTTACCATGCCAATCAATCCAACCACTGGCTAAACCGTGAGCCATTAAAATTTGCCAGCCGGGTTCAAATATCTGCGAAAATGATAGCCAACCAGCGGTTGATTGCTGAAGACTATTTTGATTTCCCCATGCGTATACGGGTTTAATTTCGTATTCCCATCGGCAATAATTACCAGTGGCAGGATCTGTAATTATGCCTTGATTTAAGGTGGCTGTGGCTTGATAACCTTCTTGAATATGGTGTGTAAATTCACTGGGGATAAGATACATTGGGGAAACTTGTAAGTTGGTTTTTCCCCAATGTCCTAATCCTAAAACATCCCGACTCGCCCAAAATTTATTGACATCGGGAAAGGTGCGACAAAGATATTCATCATTTATGCCCAGGATTTGGGCTGCACCGCCGCTGTAGGGCTGATTACCGCTGGGATCTTCGATAGAGTACATGAAGGCGATAGTTTGCTTAATTTCGGGCAGTGTGACGCGGTAATACCAGCCTTCAAAGAAACGACGATGGCTACAGTCCCAATGATAGCCGCTGTGGGGAGTTTGAGTGAAATCGAGGAGGTTTTTAGGAATACTCGGCATAAGGTGTCTTTTTTGCTTACTTTTCAGTATGGGCAATGCGGAGATTTGGGATTAAGATGATTCAGGATGCGATCGCCATATCAAAGCAATCACTGAATTTAATCTTATGTCACATTCCGTAATCTCGCTGTTGCTATCCATAATTACTCGAAAAAATGCCCCCCCAAAAATAAAATCAAACATCTGTAGCCACAAAAGACATTTGATTAGCTGTCAATATTCCCATCTGCCAATAAACCCTACTTTCAAATGCGGGTTGGGTTGGTAAGTCTCCCATTAACTCAGCCTTGCTGTATCGTCTTTGTACCGCTTAGTCTCAACTTCAGCAGTGAGAAACTTTACATTTTAGTATCTGCTGTGATTAAATATTTAGTGTTGGGTATATCTATTTAGAATTCACCCACTAACTGTCGCAAAATCCCGCAGTCTATTTAAATTGTATCCATCCGGGAAGAATTGTGAAAGTATGGGGCTGAATATTTTACAAAGCAACAGCGCAACACAATGCTCATGTTATGTTTCATGGTGATTGCTCTGCAACGCAAAAGTAAACAACCTAACCTACAAATTAAGGCTTCTTACAATTTTGACAAGGTATTTATGAATTAAAGCTTTTTTCAATTTGGCGAAGCTATTGTTTACAAGTTCATTTTTTTACAAGCAACTTCAAAAAAATACTTATGTTAGAGATAGGATTTGAGACTAATAGAGGCAGCAGCAGCATTCAGTTAGTAAAACTCCCACGATTTATATCTCTATTCCTGGTGGTGGGGGATGTCCTTGGCCTATTTGTCTGCTTGGGACTTACTTCTTACTGGACGTTAAATAATCCATTGACAGGATTTGACCCATTTGTCTGCGGATTTATCTTACTGGTTTTAACAGGGATGTATTTGTCAGATACATACCATCCAGAGAAAGAAATTGCAGGTTTACAAGCTCCAAATCGCATTCTCATCAGTAGTGGAATAATTACCCTCATCACTTCATTGGTAATTTATCTATCGGAGAGTTGGGAACAGGATTCAGGAGGGATGAGGGGTATATTGCTAGTTAATCTGGGAATATTTACAATCTGGGCAATCATATTAAGACTATTGGCATTCAATTGGTGGCGATCAAAGTCCCACCAGGGTCGTTGGTTAATGCTAGGATCTGGCAATCATGCGATAAAGTTTGCCCAAATGTTCTTAACACGGAATCCCTTGGGAAGATTAGTTATCCTGACTGAAAATGGCCAACAACTGCCTGAATTAGCAGAAATAGAACCCCAACTAAGTCATGAAGGCTGCCTCAGCGACCTATCTGATTGGAGTCAGCAACCCTTATTAGGGGTGGTAGTAGGGACAAAAATCAGTCTCTCTGATGTACAAGTGCAAAGTTTAATGCAACTACGACTAAAAGGCATCCCTGTTTACCAGTTGCCCGATATTTGGGAAACTTTATGCTACAAACTTCCCTCCTCTCTACTTGAAGATGAGTGGTTTGCTTTTAGTAGTGGCTTTAACCTGGTATTTTGTGGTTTTAGTCTCAAAATCAAGCGGTTTACAGATATAATGCTGACTGGAGTATTATCTGTGCTGCTACTGCCACTCATGGTCATTGTTGGTATAATCATTAAGTTAGATAGTCCAGGTCCAATTTTCTATAGCCAATTACGAACAGGATTATACGGTAAACCATTTCGGGTTTACAAGTTCCGTTCCATGTCTCAGGATGCTGAAAAGAAGGGCGCACAATGGGCAATTCAACGAGATCCACGCATTACCAGGGTGGGATATTGGCTACGAGTTTTGCGAATTGACGAACTACCTCAGATTTGGAATGTGTTATCTGGAGAAATGAGCCTGATTGGTCCTCGTCCAGAGAGGCCAGAGTTTGATGTCAAGCTCAAAGAAGCAATTCCTTATTATGAAATGCGCTATTTAGTCAAACCAGGAATCACAGGTTGGGCGCAGGTACTTTATCCATACGGAGCTTCCCTGGAAGATGCCTATGAAAAGC